>JAAWNI010000043.1 GCA_022798855.1 Lawsonibacter sp.
AAATCACAGGAATCCTTTGTGGATTTCAAGATTTTTTAACGCCGCAAGGCGGCAAAAGGCCCATCCAGACGGTCGTTTGAGATTGTGAATACAGGTTCTTATACAAGGCCAGGGGCGCGGTACGCCCTGCACGCCAAACAAACACGGACACGAGGTAATTCATATGTATCGTATTAAAACATTGAACAAAATTTCCTCTGTGGGGCTGGCCCGGCTGGACCGGGACCGCTTCCAGGTGGGGGGCGGCGTGGAGAACGAGGACGGCATCCTGGTCCGCTCCGCCCCCATGCACGAGTATGTCTTTCCCGACTCCCTCCGGGCCATCGCCCGGGCGGGGGCGGGCACCAACAACATCCCCATTGACCGCTGTTCCGAGAGCGGGGTAGTGGTGTTCAACACCCCCGGCGCTAACGCCAACGCGGTGAAGGAGCTGGTCATCGCCGCCATGCTGGTGGCTTCCCGGGACATTCTGGGGGGCGCCGACTGGGTGCAGGAGCAGGCCCATACCCCCAAGGTGGACGTGGCCTCCGCCGTGGAAAAGGGCAAATCCGCCTTCGCCGGCCCGGAGCTGTACAAGAAGACGCTGGGCGTCATCGGCCTGGGCGCTATCGGGGCTCTGGTGTGCAACATCGCCCTGGACCTGGGCATGGACGTCTACGGTTACGACCCCTTCCTGTCGGTGGACGCCGCCCTGCGGCTGGACCGCCACGTCCACGTGGTCAAGGAGGTGGATGAGCTGTACAAGGTGTCGGACTACATCACCATCCACATTCCGTACAGCGGCAGCACCAAGGACTTCATCAACGCCGACGCCATCAGCAAGATGAAGGGCCAGGTGCGGGTGCTCAATCTGGCCCGGGGCGGTCTGGTGAACGACGGCGACATGATCGCCGCGCTGGAGTCCGGCCGGGTGGCCAAATACGTCACCGACTTCCCCGACGACAAGATCACCACGGTGAAAAACGTCATCGCCCTGCCCCACCTGGGGGCTTCCACCCCGGAGAGCGAGGAGAACTGCGCCGTGATGGCCGCCCGCCAGCTCCGGGACTACCTGCTCAACGGCAACATCACCAATTCCGTCAACCTGCCCAGCGTGGTCCAGGACTGGAGCGGCATCGCCCGCATCTGCCTTATCCACAAGAACGTGCCCGGAATGCTGACTCAGATCATGGCGGTCCTGTCCGACGACCACATCAACGTGGAGAACCTGACCAACAAGTCCAAGGACGACTACGCCTACACCATGGTGGACGTAAACACCCGCCTCACCGAGGATGCCGTTGAGGAGCTGCGGGCCATCTCCAACATGATCCGGGTGCGGGTCTTGAATCACTGAACCAAATAGCGTCAAAAATCCTCAAGGGGACGGCCGCCGGCCGTCCCTTTTTGCGGGGTTCGAACCCCGCCGCCGGAATCCGCATAGGATGTCAGGGCACTTGAAAGCCCCTCGCAAAGGAGGCTGTTATGGGTTTTGATTTAAAACAGCAGTTCCTCACACAAAACCAGTGCTATCAGGAGGGCTCCCCCCTCGCCCCCAAGGGGGTCATGGTCCACTCCACCGGGGTGGCCCAGCCCGACCCTATGGTATTTGTCCAGCGGTGGAACAAGCCCGATGTGGCCAAATGCGTCCACGCCTTTTTGGGCCGGGAACAGATCATCCAGACTCTGCCCTGGACCTTCCGGGGCTGGCACGCCGGCACGGGGGCCTCCGGCCGCAGCGCCAACGACACCCACCTGTCCTTTGAGTGCTGCGAGCCCGCCGGCCACACCTATCAGGGCGGCACCATGGTGGGCTACGACGTGAAGGCCAACCAGGCGTATTTTGAGGACATCTACCGCAGCGCCGTGGAGCTGACCGCCATGCTGTGCCAAAAGTTTTCCCTTGACCCCCAAAAACCCGGCGTGGTCATCTGCCACGCCGAGGGCCACAGCCTTGGAATCGCCAGCGGCCACGGCGATGTCCTCCAGTGGTGGCCCAAGCACGGGGCAACCATGGACCAGTTCCGCCTGGACGTGGCCGCCGCCATGGCGGGAGAGGAGGAGGACATGACCCAGGAACGCTTTGATGAAATGATGAACGACTATCTGGCCCGGCAGGCCCAGCTCCCGCCCGGCGGCTGGTCCGCCGACGCCCGGAAGTGGGCGGAGGAGAGCGGAGTGGTGGCTGGAGACGGTGGGGGAAATTTCCGCTATCAATCCTTCGCTTCCCGGGAGGAGATCGTCCAGATGCTCTACCGGCTCAATCAGCCGGACTAGGCGCTGTTTGAACAATAGAAATATGCCCAACGGCGAGAAATTTTTTCGCCAGACGAAGCCAATTTGACGCGGGAATACTGGATGTATTTCAAGGGAAATTGGCAAAGCATGGCGGAAAAAGAGCCGGCGTTTGGGCATGTTGACATTTTTCAAACAAGCCCTAGAAAAAACGGCCGGAGGGAAACCTCCGGCCGGCTATAACCGGCCTTGGAGGGCAAATTTCCCTTGGGAACATAGAATGAAATAGCCCGCCGGCTAAACGCCGTTTGAAAAGGCGTATTGGCATTTTCCAAACAAGCCCTATACATCCAATCTACTCGATGAGCAAAGGAGCATTGAACTATGGAACTTAAAGTAAACCGTCCCGCCCTGGCGGGGCAGGACATTGATCCGGACGCCTTTCAGCGGGTCTGGAACCGGGTGATGCCCGGAGAACCCAGCCCCCGCGCGGAGTCCTCCACCGCCATCCCTCCCACAGCCCGGCCTGCGGAGCCCTCCGTGCCGGCCCAGGAGGTCCCCACCTGCCCGGCGGACGCCTCCCCCGGCCTGCCCCAGGTCCCCGTCTGTGGCAATACCCCCTCCGATCTGCCCCAGGTCCCGGACTGTCCGGCGGACACCACGCCGGACCTGCCCGCTGTCCCCGACTGCCCCTCCATGCCGGAATGCCCCAGCTGCCCGGAGTGCCCCTCCTGCCCCGACTGCCCCAACTGTCCGGAACAGCCCGTCCCCCCCAGCCTTCCCGAAATCCCCGCCCTGTGCCTGGGCGAAGCTTCCCAGGGAGACAGCCAGCAGCTGGAGGAGCTGATGTCCCTGGCCCAGACCGGCGCGGCGGCCACCCGCGCCCTGGCCCGCCGGGCCAGCGGCTCCTATGCCAAGACGCTGGCCTCCCTGGCCGCCGACCACAGGCTGGCCTTCCGCCGGCTGTCCGCCGCCTACTTTCTCATCACCGGCAGGCGCTACACCCCCAAATGCGCCCCTATCTCCCTGCCCCCCTCCCTGGCGCTGGCCCTCCGGCAGCAGTTCGTCTGGGAGCAGCGATGGGAGCAGGTCAACAGCCAGGCCGCTCAGGCCACCGCCGATCCCTGCCTGGAAGCACTGTATTCGGAGCTGGCTCAGGAGGGCGCCTTACACGCCGGAGTCATCCGCTCCATTTTGGAGCAGATGGCTTGACTTCCCCTCCCTCTTTGGGGTAAACTAGAAATTACCTCCAGCAGGGGGCGGCCGCCGCGCCGCCCCATTTTTTAACATTTTACTTACGGGACGGCCCAAAGGCCCTCCCCCGCCCAAGAAAACGAGGTGCACAATGATCCAAACCTTTGACTTCTCCTATCCCTCCTTTGATAAACTCCACACCATCCACGCCCGGAAGTGGGTGCCCGAGGGCAGCCCCCGGGGGGTGGTGCAGATCGTCCACGGCGTGGCGGAGCACATCGGCCGGTATGACCCCGTGGCCCGGTTTCTGGCCGCCCGGGGCTATGTGGTGTGCGGCGAGGACCACCTGGGCCACGGCCTGACCGCCGGGGGCAAGTTTGGATACTTCGGCCCCAAAAACGGCTGGAATCTGGTGGCCCGGGATGTCCGCCGCCTGCGGGAGCTGGAGGGGGAGCGCCACCCCGGCCTTCCCTATGTCATCCTGGGCCACTCTATGGGCTCCTTCCTCACCCGGACCTACCTGATCCGCTGGCCAGGGACGGTGGACGCCGCCGTCCTGTCGGGCACGGGCCAGGAGTCCGCCGCCGCCGTGGCCTCCTGCAAGGCCCTGACCGGCACACTCTGCAAGCTCAGGGGCCCCGACTATGTGAGCAAGACAGTAAACGGCCTGTCCCTGGGGGCCTACAACAAAGCCTTCAAGCCCAACCGCACCTCCTCCGACTGGCTCAGCCGGGATGAAGCCATGGTGGACAGCCATCTGGCCGACCCCTTATGTCAGTTCGTACCCACGGTGTCCATGTTCCGGGACATGATGGGCGGCCTGCAATTCATCGCCGGCCGGAAAAATCTGGCCAAAATGGATAGGGACACTCCAGTCTATTTCCTCTCCGGCGATCAGGACCCGGTGGGCTCCATGGGGGCCGGGGTGCGGAAGGTGGCGGGGATGTTCCGCGCCGCGGGGTGTAAGGATGTCACCGTCAAGCTCTACCCCGGCGGACGCCACGAGATGTTTAACGAGATCAACCGCCAGGAGGTCTTTCAGGACCTGCTGGCCTGGCTCGAGGGCAAGCTGGCATAAAAAGGGCCCGCCAAAACGGCGGGTCCTTACTTACCCTTTTATTTGTCCCAGCCGGCCCCCCAGAAACAAGGATAGGGCAAGCAGAGTACAATATACCCCCATCAAAATATGATTCAGCTCATCAAAGCTGAGAAATCCGCCGCCCTTGGGGTAAAGCTGGATATACGGCCCAATGCCCGCCGCCAACAGGACGGCGTATCCCAGCAGCAGGATCGTGCCACCGTATACCAGCCCCTTGCCGAATGGGTCCTGTCCAGCCCGGGCCAGACACCGCCGCGCCAAAAATCCCAGCAGAAACAGCGCCGGGAACAGCCCCCACAGCAGAATTTTCATCAGCTCATCGCAGCGGCGGGATACCTCATAGTGGGTATATCCGTCGTTGTATTCGCCGGTCAGGTCCTTTACCAGTCCCAGAATCTCCATGGGCCAATACCATTTTATTTTCATGCCGCTTTCTCCCCTTTCAAAATCGCGCCAGCTCCCAGCACCAAAGATACGCCCAGGCCCACCCACGAAACATAGCTTACCATACACATAAAAATCTGGGGAAGGGCACACAGAAGCACCAAAACACCCCAGGCACGCCCGTCTCCCGATTTCCAGCGGCCGCTCCAGCGGTGGTGCAGCCCTGACAGCCAGGAGAAGAGGGTCAAGGCATGAAACATCATGATATACGGAAATGGATGGTATTGGTCGATATGTTCAAAACCCGCCGCCAGCCCCAACAGCCCCGCAAACGGCAGAGCGCACAGCCAGAATTTCCGGTCTTTTAACATATTCATGTCCTCTTGCGGTCAACTGAAAATTTGCAAACGGCCCACTGGAACAGGATATCCTCCAGCCGTTCCACCCGGTCTTCCTTCATGACGCCCCCTCCTTTTTCCTCACTATAGCAGACTAAAGACGGAGAAACAAGGCATTGGGGATAAGTGGTCGTTTTTCCGGGATAATCGGTCAAAAAAGCCCCCCTCTTGGAGGGGGGTGGCGCGGCGGAGCCGTGACGGGGGGGAGTTTCGATGAAGAAAGGTTGTGTAAAACGCTGTTTTACTCCCTCAGTCACCGCCTGCGGCGGTGCCAGATCCCTCAAAGAGGGAGCCGACGATAGAGCGCGACAAGCTGAGAAAAGCCGCTCCGCTGAGCGGCTTTTCTCACACATATCCGTACATCCCCCGGACGGAGACCTCTCCGGCGGAGATCGTCTCCTTTTGGCCGTTGTACAGTTCCACCACCAGATTGAAGTCGCCGTCGACCTCCAGGGCAAAGGCCTGGCGGCGGGCTGTGGGGGTAATAAGCTGGACCTGATGGCCTGTGGTAACGCAGCCGGCCCGGTAGCGCGCCAGATAGTCCTCCTTCTCCTGGGGATAGGCGGCGTACATCCGGTCCAGGGCCAAGACGATCTGAGCGGCCAGCTCCGCCCGGCGCACCGGCCTCCCCAGCTCCTGCATCAGGGAGGTGGCCACCTCCCGCACCTCCGGGGAAAAATCCTCCGGCTCCTCGTTCACGTTGATTCCTATGCCGGTGACCAGATAGTCCAGGGTGTTGCTCTCGCTCTCCAGCCCCAGCTCGGTGAGGATGCCCACCAGCTTCTTCCCGTTCAGGACGATGTCGTTGGTCCACTTGATCTTGGGGCGGACGCCGCAGCAGGCCTCGATGCCGTCGCACACCGCCACCGCCACCCAGGCGGTAAAATCCGACACCTTAGCTGGCTCCAGCCTGGGCCGGAACATGGCGGACAGATACAGCCCCTTCCCCTTGGGGGACTGGAAGGACCGGCCCCGGCGGCCCCGGCCTCCGGTCTGCTCCTCGGCCATCACCACCAGCCCCTCCTCCGCGCCGGCCACAGCCTGGCGCTTGCACTCGGTGTTGGTGGAGTCGACCACGTCCAGGCACATCAGCTTAGAGCCCACCAGCGCCCCAGCCAGCGGCCCGGACAGCTCCCCCGCCCGGAGCTTATCGGGGGCGTCCTCCAGGCGGTAGCCCCGGTTGGGGGCGGAGGATATGGTATACCCCTCCTGCCGCAGGCCCTCGATGGCCTTCCACACCCCGGCCCGGCTGATGCCCAGGGCTCTGCTCATGGCTTCCCCGGACACATACTCCCCCTGCCGCTCCCGCAGCAGAGCCAATACGCTTTCTCGGCTCATAGGCAATCTCCTTACATCTACGGGGAGCGGCAAAGGGCCGCTCCCCGTTATTATCTTTACTGCTCGTCAACGATCAGGCCGTAATCCCCGTCGTTCCGGCGGTACACCACGGCGAAAACGCCGCCCGCGTCCTCGTCCCGGAAGGCGAAGAAGCTGTGCCCCACCAGGTTCATCTGCAAAATAGCCTCGTCCCGGGTCATGGGCTTGATGGGGAAGGTCTTGCTGCGGACGATGCGGTACTCGCCCTCCTCCGGCTCGTCGGGTGCGAAGGTGGACACCTCGCTTACATCCAGCGCCCGCTCAAAGGCGCCCTGGCGCAGCCGCTTCTCCAGGCGGGTCTTGTTCTTGCGGATCTGGCGCTCCAGCGTGGTGACGGCGGCGTCTATGGAGGCGTACATATCGGAGGTGCTCTCCGAAACCCGGAAAATGGTGCCGCTGGAGCGGACGGTGACCTCCACCTTGTTGTTCCGCTCCTTCTCTACGCTGAATGTGATGGCGGCGGTGGCGTCCTCCTTAAAGAAACGGTCCAGCTTGCCCACCTTTTTCTCCGCATATTTGTGGATCGCATCCGGCAGGTTCACCTTTTTGTCCGTAATTACGAATTTCATAAAATCGCTCCTTTCGCCCAGAGGGCTGGTATAAGCGGGAGAGGGAGCCTCACCCGTGAGCTTATTATACCACACAGAAGAAAAAAATCCAGAGGTTTTTGTTAAATATTTCTAAATTATTCGCCTTCCGCCCAGCAGGACGGCCCTGACCTCCCCCAGCAGCTCCAGGGGGTGGCGGCTGGTGACCACGACGTCCCCCTCCTTGCCGGGGGTGAGGGAGCCAAGCCCCTCCTCCAACCCGGCGATTCTGGCGGCGCCGATGGTGATGGCGGCCAGGGCGGACTCCTGGTCCATGCCCCCCTTCACCGCCAGGGCGGCGCACAGGGGCAGGTACTGGACGGGCACCTCCGGGTGGTCGGTGCAGATGGCCACATCCACCCCCGCCCGCTGGAGGAGCGCCGGATTTTCCAGCGTCATGTTGGCCAGCTCCGGCTTGGACCGGTCCCCCAGAGAGGGGCCGGTGATGACGGGAACCCCCGCCTGGGCCAGCAGCTCGGGGAGCAGATGGCCCTCGGTGCCGTGGACGATGACGCATTTCAGCTGAAACTCCCGGGCGATCCTCACCCCGGTGGCGATGTCGTCCGCCCGGTGGGCGTGGATGTGGACGGGCAGCTCCCCCCGGACCACCGGGAGCAGGGCTTCCAGCTTGGCGTCGTAGTCGGGCGGGTCGGCGTCCTCGTCCTGGGCGGCCCGGTCCATTTTTTCGCCGTACTCCACCGCCTTGCGCAGGTTCTCCCGGATGATGGCGGCGGTGGCCATCCGGGTCACCGGCGCCTCGTCCCGGTCGTGGTAGACCTGCTTGGGGTTCTCCCCCAGGGCCAGCTTCATGGCGGCGGGGGCCCGCGCCACCATGGCGTCCACCCAGCGGCCGTCGGTCTTCAGGGCGGCGAACTGGCCGGAGATGGGATTGGCCGACCCGGGGCCGGTGAGGACGGTGGTTACCCCCGCCCCCCTGGCTTCGGCAAAGCACCGGTCCAGGGGGTTGACGGCGTCGATGGCCCGGAGCTGGGGGGTGCAGGGGTCGGTTTCCTCGTTGCCGTCGTCGCTCTCAAAGCCCAGGGCGTCCCCGAACATCCCCAGATGGCAGTGGGCGTCGATGAACCCGGGGCAGACATGCCCGCCCTGGGCGTCGAGCACCTCCCCCTCCCAGCTGGCGGGGCAGTCCTCCATGGGCCCAACCCGGGTAATTTTGTTCCCCGCCAGGGCCACATAGCCGTTTTCAATCACTGGTCCGTCCATAGTGTGGACAACGCCGTTGATAATCAGCATAAATTTCTCCTCTTGTTTTATGACTTTTAGGGAATATCCGTGACAAACACATCCGGAACGCCCCGGCTGGACAGCTCCCGTTTTTGCTCCTCCGTCAGAGGAATGGCATACCGCTTATACGGCTTGCCAGAGGGCGCGTATTTCCCATCATCGATCTCGCTGTACAGATTCCCGATAAATTCCAGCCAGCGGTCCCCATAATATCTGGGGTCCACCACGTTAAAAAAATCGTACCCCCCGGCGGAGTAGAAGACCTCCAAGGCGTCCTCCAAGTCGCTGCCGCCAGTCAGAATGTACTGCCGCATCACCTCAAAGCCGGGCTCGTCCCACTCAAAATGCCCGCAGTACCCATCCCGTTCCATGCCGTCTCCCTCTTTCCTGTCTGATTTCAGACGCAGGCCCTCCGCCTTCATCCGCAGGCGGTAAAACGGGCGGACCCAGTCCAACTCTTTTTCCATAACATCCTCCAGAGCGGCCAGCCGCCGTTTGCCCAGCCGGCGGTCCAGCAGGGCAAAAATGCGGACAAGCGGGGTCTTGCTGGCTAGGCTGGACTCGATGCTCTGGTTGTCAAACTCCTGAAAGGCGGTGTAAAAAATCCTCTGGTCGAATAAACCTCTGTTCAGAACAATCTGTTTGATCACGCTGGCATCTTTTCCAAGCCGATAGTACATACTCCAGAATGAACCGTCGTACTCAAAATAGTTGCTTTTCAAGATTTCCCCGCCGTCCACCAGGATGGCCGCCCGGCCCTCCTGGTCGTGGCTCTCCCGGTAGGTGGTGGCGAAGTACCGCACCCTCCCCCGCAGGGCGGGACAGAGGTAGTCCGCCTCCAGCTTCTTTCTTATGCCGCTCCATGTGGACATAGGCGCTCCTCCAAAAGCCGACAAAACTTCCCATTGACTTGATTGGTGAATTATGGTAGACTTGTCCCAGCTCGACCAATATGCTTTGTGCGAGTCTCTCCCCGCACATGGACGCCCCGAAAGGGGCGTCTTTTTTACGCGTCTGCAGGGCGTGTCGGCCCCTGCATTACGGAAAGGGGGCCGTCCGTGGACGGCCCCTCAAAACAGGCAGAAATCTACCGGCGTCCGCCGCCGCCCCGGCGGTTTCCGCCCTTCTTCTCGATGTACCGCAGCTCAGACAGCTTGCTGTCGGAGGACTGCATAAACTGTTTCAGCCGATCCTCGAAGTCGGTGGGCTCCTTGGGGGCCTGGTGGACAAAGCCCATGGGGCGCTGGGGCCCGCCGCTCTGGCGGGGCGGCCTGCCCCCTCCCCCCTGCCTGGGGGCGCGCTGGGGCGGGGGCTCCACCTGCTTGATGGACAGATTGATCCGCTTGGCCTGGTCGATCCCGATGATCTTCACCTTGACCTCCTGTCCTTCGCGCAGATGGTCGCTTACCTCGTTCACATAGGAATAGGCGATCTCTGAGATATGGACCAGCCCGGATTTTCCGTCCGGCAGGGACACGAACGCCCCAAACTTTGTGATTCCTGTCACTTTGCCATCTACAATGGCTCCTACACCAAACTCCATTGAACCGCATTGTCCTCCCTTGTAAATTTAGCACACACAACACAGGCGCAAGTCAGACCTCGTCCGCCGTCAGTTGGCCACATCCACGAATAAAATCTCGTTTTGCTCCACATAGCCCCGGTCCCGGGCCACCTGCTCCAGCATATCAGGGTCGCTGCTGTTCGCGATGGCATCTTCCAGCTTTCGGTTTTCCCAGCGCTGGTCGTTTACCTGATCGGCCAGGCTGTCTCCCTTTTCCTGGAGCGCCTGAATCCTCCCCCGGAGCTCCAGAAGCGTGACAGCCATGTAAATTAGCAGCACCAGCACCACGATCTTGGTCAAAAAACCAGCTCGTTTGAACTCCACGGCCATCCTCTCCTTCCTCCCGGGCAGCCCGGCGGCGGGCGGCCATATCCAACTGTCCTGTCAGCGATTTTATTTTATACCATTTTGCTCCGGAAAGAAAGATGTTTTTTATAAGTTTTCGGATTTTTTTTAAAATCGCCCCCGCCAGCCCCAGCGGGAAGGTCAAAATGCCCAATAACGCGGCCGTCAAATCCGCCGCCAGATACCCCAGCTTCAACAGCCAGGGGCTGACCGCCCAGAAATAGAGCCCCCCGCCCGCCAGACAGAACACCGCCCCATACACCCGGACCCGGCCGCCCCAGGCGTCCTGGGACCACAAAAACAGGGCCGCCACCGCCGCCAGCCAGAACAGAAGGTCCAGAAGCGGGCCCAGAAGGGGGGCTTTGACCCTCACCCGCAAAACCCGGAACAGGTCATAGACCACCCCCATGGCCCCGCCCAGCAGCAGAGCCTGGCACAGCGCCCGGCCCTGCTGGGCCACATCGACGGTCATCCGCCCAGCAGCCGGGAGAGCAGCCCCCCGCTCCGGCTTCCCCGGTCCGCCTCATAGAGCAGCGCGTTTACCCGGCCCTCCACCTTCAGGTCGCCGCCGTCCAGGGACAGCTTTTCAATGTGCAGCCCCTCCCCCTGGATCTCCAACCCCCCCTGGACCGTGGTGAGGAGGATGGTGCCCTCGTCAAAGCTCTCCACCTCCTCCACGCCGGAAACCACCAGCTGTTCCCGCTCTTCCAAAATGATGTGGTGGCCCATCTCAGGACGTGCCCGGTCGTCCACAAATGCCATAGGAATTCCCCCTTTCCCTCCATTCTATTAAGACAGCCATTCCTTTTATGCCGCCCCAGGGCAAAATCGTCCATTTCGCACATGGAAACCGCCGCCCGTTTGTTATACAATAGTGGAAACAACAACCGGGAGGCCTGTACATGATAAAAGCCATCTTTTTCGATATCGACGGGACGCTGGTCAGCTTTCAGACACACCGCGTCTCCGACGCCCTGCTGGACGGGCTCCACCGGCTTAGGGGCAGGGGGGTCAAGCTCTTTCTCGCCACCGGCCGGCACCGGAGCGCCATCGCCGCCGCCGCTGGCGTCTTCCCCTTCGACGGCTTCATCACCCTCAACGGGCAGTACTGCTTTACCCAGGAGCGGGTCCTGCGGAGCAACCCCATCCCCCAGGCGCAGGCCGCCCAGCTGGTGAAGCTGCTGGAGGATACCGGCCTGCCCTGTATCCTTCTGGAGGAGCGGGAAACTTACATGGTCAACCCCTCCCCCCGGACGGAGCTCTTCCCCCAGCAGCTGGACATCCCCCTGCCCCCGGTCCTCCCCCTCCGGCATATCCTGGGCCGGGAGGTCTACCAGGCTGTGGCCTTCTTCACCAGGGAGGAGGAGCTGGCCGCCGGCCCCCGCTTCTTCCCCGGCCTGGAGGCTATGCGGTGGCACCCGGATTTTGTGGACGTCATCGCCCCGGGCGGCGGCAAGGACCAGGGAATGGATGCCATTCTGGCCCACTTCGGGATACCTCTGGAAGCCACCATGGCCTTTGGCGACGGGGAGAACGATCTGCCCATGCTCCGCCACGCCCATATCGGGGTGGCCATGGGAAACGCCGGCAGCTATGTCAAGAGCCAGGCGGATTATATCACCGGCACGGTGGATGAGGACGGCATCCTCGCCGCCCTGGAGCACTTCGGGCTGCTGTAAAATATGAAAATATGGAGGTATCATAAATGTTTTGGAAACTGCGGATACGCCCTGGAGAGGATGAACGAAACGTATACGCCGAAGCGAAGGAATATGGGATTATCTGTAAGCCCCAGGACCTGCGGGGGATTGTGGAACGCCTGGACAAATACCTCAAAAAAACAAAGGTGCGGGGAGCGGGCCTGGCAAAATACATTGGGCGCAGCCACCTCCTCTGGGGCGGCGGCGAAAAGTGGTACGAATGGGGCGTGGGCCTGTCCTGCTCGAAAGAAGGGCGTTTGAGCAATGAGCAGGGGCGGCTGTGGTATTTTGAGCTCCTGCCGAACCGGCATTATTACCTGGGACAGGACACGGCCGAAGAGGTCTATGAATTTCCTGAACGGAAAGATATCCCGTATTACTTCGTTCTGGAGAAATATTATTGGTACTATAAAGAGGATGGCAAGATCGTGTATACCGGCACTGATGACGGGCGAAAGCAGCGGGAGGCGTTTTTTCAAGGTCTGCTTGACTGCATTGGATTCCCGGTAGAGGCCCTGTATACTTACCCAGAAGATTCCACCGCTCTTTTCTGCAAATAGAAGGATTCCCCCGGCAGAGGGAGCCGTTATTTCTTAGAGCCTGTTTAATATCTCAAGGTATGCCGAATGACAAGGAATTTTGCCGTCAGACAAGGCAAATTTTCGCAGGAATACTGGATGTATTGCAAGAAAAT
>JAAWNI010000044.1 GCA_022798855.1 Lawsonibacter sp.
TATTTCCGCCCAATTCCACGTCCTCCGCCGGATAGCGGTCCAGCAGGTCCGAAATGTTACGCTTCACGGAGAAACCCCTCCCTTGTCAAAATGTCTTTCAGCTTCATCCGGCCCCGCCGGAGCTTGGTTTTCACCGTGGACTGGTTCATTTCCATCCGGTCCGCGATCTCCGCCACCGTCTGGGCGTAGTAGTAGTGGCGGATAAAGACCTCCCGGTCCGGGCCGGGCAGGGAGTCCACCGCCTGGCGCACCAGCTGCCGCTCCACCGCCCGCTCGTACTCCCCGGGGGGGTCGTCGGGGCCGGGGAGCTCCAAAGCGTCCTCCTCCAGAGGAAGGTCCCGGCCCGCCTGGCGCAGGCGGTTTTTGGCCTTGTTCCGGGCCACCGCCCCCAGCCAGGCCTTCACCTCCCCTGGACGCAGGTCCGGCCCCTGCCGCCAGGCGGCCAGGAACACGTCGGAAACTACCTCCTCGCCGTCCTCCCGGGCCATGGCGCCGCGCAGGATGTTCCACACCACCGTGGAGACGTAGGGGAGGTACCGCTCCATCAGGGCTTCCAGCCCGGCGGGGTCGCCGGACCGTATTTTTCGCAATATTGTCTCTTCCCGCATAACCCAACTCCTCAACTGGGATTAAAAGCGCTTTCACCTATCATATCACAGGAAAGCACGGTTTGGTTTCAGGGAAAATCAACTTTGTCCCTTGGGGCTGCGGATGTAGGGCGGGACGACCCGGCCCGCCGTTCCATTACCACGAAAAACCCTGTGGGACGGCGCGCCGGGTCGTCGCGCCCTACGCAGATCAGAATTGATTCCCGCGCGTTTGTGTTGGCGCCTCTTGCATTTTTTCGCGGGGCTGGTATAATAATGGGTAGCGAAATTTTAAAAGGAGATGGGATTGTGGGAAAAAATCTGTACCGGCGGGGGCTGTCCCTGCTGCTGGCGGCGGGCGTCCTGCTGGGCTGCGCCGCCTGCGGGGCTAAAACCGCCGCAGCCACCATGCACCTGAGAAAGACGGAGGGGGCGGTAGGCGTCTCCGACGGGGAAAAGGCCATTGAGCCGAAGGAAAATCTGGGGCTGTACTCTGGCTACGGGGTGGACACCCAGGCGGAGAGCTACGCCTGGATCGACCTGGACGAGGTGAAGCTGACCAAGCTGGACCAGGACAGCGAGATCGAGATCATCAAGGAGGACAAGCATCTGGAAATCCAGGTGCTGTCCGGGAGCCTGTTTTTCAACGTGACCAAGCCCCTGGAGGAGGACGAGGCTATGACCATCCGCACCTCCACCATGGCGATAGGCATCCGGGGGACCTGCGGCTGGGTGAGGGGGAACACCGCCGCCCTGCTGGAGGGCGAGGTGGAAGTTACCGCCGGAGATCAGAGCGCCACCATTACCGCCGGGATGATGGCCAGGGTGTCCGGAGACGGGGAGCTTGTCGTGACGGAGCTTCCCGCCATTGACGTTCCCGCCTTTGTAAGGGCGGAGCTGGACGGCCCGGACGCGGCTGAGCCGAAGGCCGTCCTGGAGCGGCTGGAAGAGCGGGAGCGGGTGAAGGACCAGGCCCGGAGGGCCGCCCTGCTGGAGGTGCTGGACAACAACGGCGGGGCCGCCTACGCCGGGCTGTTTGATGTGGACGGCGACGGCTGGGAGGACCTGCTCCTGCTGAACAATGTGGGCGAGTATTACAGCTTCCGCTGGACCGCCTATCTCTGGAACGGGAGCGAGGTGCAGGCGGTTGATTTGAACTACAGCAATGACACCCTGACCGGCGCCATGCTGCAATCGACTGACGACATCTACACAGTAACCGCCGGGGTGTACCGTGAACGGGATACCGGGACGCTCTATGTCCGCTACTACGGCGAGGTAATTGGCGGCGGCTACTCCAACTACTTTGTGAGCGCCGCCGGCGGGGAGGAGATTATGGCCCCCTTCTGGGGCGACTATGACGGGGAGGAGGCGTGGCAGCAGGGACGTCGGGAATACGAGGCGGAGCTGGAGCGGCGGTTTGAGGCCCTGGCGGAGCTGGCGGTGGACGCCTATGAGGGCGAGGACTACACCCACACCCTTGCCGAGGTCCGCCAGCGGCTGGCGGATGAATAATTCCTTGCATTTTTCCCCGGGGGGAGTATAATAGGGTCTAACAAGGGGGTGTCTTGTCACCCCGACACAAGGAGGCTTTCCCTATGAAAGCGAAAACGAACCTGACCATGCTCTGCGACTTCTACGAGCTGACCATGGCCAACGGCTACTTCCAGACCGGCTTGCAGGACCGCATCTGTTACTTCGACGTGTTCTACCGCTCCGTCCCCGACAAGGGGGGATTTGCCATCGCCGCCGGCCTGGCCCAGGTGGTGGAGTACATCCAGGAGCTGTGCTTCGATGAGGAGGACGCGGCCTATCTGCGGAGCAAGGGGTGCTTCAGTGAGGAATTCCTGGCCTTTTTGAAGGACTTTAGATTCACCGGCGACATCTGGGCTGTCCCGGAGGGCACCCCGGTGTTCCCCAGCGAGCCCATCCTCACCGTCCGGGCCCCCGCCATCCAGGCCCAGTTTGTGGAGACGTTCATCCTCCTCACCCTGAACCACCAGAGCCTGATTGCCACCAAGTCCAACCGCATCGTCCGGGCCGCCGAGGGCCGGCCGGTGGCGGAGTTCGGCTCCCGCCGGGCCCAGGGGGCGGACGGCGCCCTGCTGGGGGCCAGGGCCAGCTACATCGCCGGCTGCGCCGCCACCGCCTGCACCATGGCCGACCAGCGGTACGGCTCCCCCGCCACCGGCACCATGGCCCACTCCTGGGTCCAGATGTTCCCCGACGAGCTCACCGCCTTTAAGACCTACTGCCAGCTCTACCCCAACAACGCCACCCTGCTGGTGGACACCTACAATGTGCTGAAATCCGGCGTGCCCAACGCCATCCGGGCCTTTCAAGAGGTGCTTGCCCCCATGGGCATCACCAAGTGCGGCATCCGGCTGGACTCCGGCGACCTGACCTATCTGTCCCAGAAGGCCAGGGAAATGCTGGACGCGGCGGGGTTTTCGGAGTGTAAGATCGTGGCGTCCAACGCCCTGGACGAGTACATCATCCGGGACCTGGTCCGCCAGGGGGCCCGCATCGACTCCTTTGGGGTGGGCGAGCGGCTCATCACCTCCCGCAGCGAGCCGGTGTTCGGCGGGGTCTATAAGCTGGCCGCCATCGAGGACGATGAGGGCAGGATCATCCCCAAAATCAAAATCAGCGAGAATTCCGCCAAAATCACCACCCCACACTTTAAGAAGATATACCGCATTTTCTCCAAGGACACCGGCAAGGCGGAAGCCGACCTGATCTGCCTCCACAATGAGGAGTTCGACTTCTCCCAGCCCCTGGAGCTCTTCGACCCGGACGCCACCTGGAAGCGGAAGGTGTATACCGACATCGAGGTGAAGGAGCTGATGGTGCCCATCTTCCAGGGGGGCGGGCTGGTGTATCAGGTGCCCGACCTCCAGGCCAGCCGGGCCTACTGCCAGCGGCAGGTGGACGCCCTGTGGGACGAGGTGAAGCGGTTCGAGAACCCCCACAACTACTATGTGGACCTGTCCCAGAAGCTGTGGGACATCAAGCAGGGGCTGCTGAACAGCCACGAGGTGAAGTGAATTTTTCTTGCGTAATTTCCCCTGATGATATAAAAAAACTCTGGAGAGGTGTTTCCTCTCCGGAGTTTTTTTCTCAAGAATCAGAACAAAAAGCATTGACATTTGGGCATACATAATATATCATGTTTGTATGCCCATAAGTGAGGTGAGAAGGGTGTCTCCAAGGACAGGAAGGCCGCTGAAAGGCAATGAAGCCCGCACGGAGAAAATCAATCTTCGTATTTCAAAAGGCGAACTGCAAAGAATCCAAACCTGCGCCGGTCAAATGGGAGTATCCAGGATTGACGCAATTATGGAAGGGATCAATTTGCTGGAGGCAGAGCTGGACAAAAAATAGGGTGTTGGCCGCCCGGATAAGCCAAACCAACACCCACAATAACCACGCCAAAAGGAGTGGTAAATCTCACTATACCATTCTTCTTGGCGAAAATCAAGGAGGAAATATGATGCAGAAAGAGATTCTATTGGATTTGGAGGAACCCTTGGACCGTCTGTCCTGCGGTGTGAACGCAATGGGATTGATGGTGCTTGGACTGGCTCAGGCACATGAGCCCTATGCAGATGGGTTCCATGCGGTCTGGGATTATCTTCGGACAGCTGAATCAGATGTTCAAAAGGTCCTGGCGGAAATTGTGGAATAGTTTGAGCGTTGTGCAAAACAGGAAAAGCCCCGTCCAAACGGACGGGGCGGCTTGATTAAAATCAGATCAGGCTGAGCACCAGGGTGATGACGATCCAGAGGATGGCCACCCACTTGGTCCAGCGGGCCAGCTTGGCGTCCAGGCTCTTGGCCTTGTTCTTGGACAGGAAGGTGTCGGCGCCGCCGGCGATGGCGCCGGACAGGCCGGCACTCTTGCCGGACTGGAGCATGACCACAGCGATGACGGCCAGGCCGCACAGGACCTGGACAATGGTAAGAATCAGATTCAGCATAGTTTACTCGTTCCTTTCAAGGCCCAGCGGCCATAAATTTACGGCTTTACCGGAAAAAACCCGGAAGTATAGGAAAGCATACCACAATTCAAGGCGGATTGCAAGTGGTTTCCCCCAATTTTCAGGAATTTTCCGTCCTGACATAGTAGACCGCCCCATTTTGGCACTGTTCCGCCAACCGCCCAGCATCCACCAGGTACTCGATGAAGAAGCGGACATTCCGCTCAAAGCGCAGGGCGCGCCGGGGCTTGTGGGTAAAGAGCTGGTAGAGGGTGCAGGCGGCTTCGTCGATCTGGCTGGCGGTCATAGGCCGGTCCACCAGGCTTAAAATCTCGTCCGCCCGGCGGCGGATGAGGGCCTGGTTGGCGTCGATGAGGGGGCCGGCCTCCTCCCCGGAGCACACCCCACGGTGGGCCATGACGTAGAAGCCACAGCCCAGGCGGCGCAGCTTCTCCCGGCTGTCCATGGCCATGGCCTGGCTCAGGTTGTAGGGCAGCTTGGACTCCAGCATACCGGCGCTGAGGAGGGCGTCGGCGGTGTAACAGACGTTGTCTGGGGTGACGGTGCAGATGTGCCCGGCGGAGTGGCCAGGGGTCTGGATGATTTGGAACTCCACCCCGCCCAGGGTGAAGGGCCCGTCGCTGGGGGGAATGAAGCGGTCGGGCTTGTGGACCATGCAGGACGACTCCCGCTCCACCGTCCCGGGGGAGAGGGTGAGGAAGTAGCATTTCAGGGTGAGAAGGGAGGAGCACATCCCCGCTTCCGGGAAGGTGAGGGCAATTTCCGCCCCATACTTCTCTTGAAAACGGCGGTTATTGGCACAGTGGTCCACGTGGGCGTGGGAACACAGAACGCCGACCGGAGTGAGTCCCGCAGTACTCAGCGTTCTTTCCAGCTCCTCCTGTTCCTCCGGCAGGCCGGTGTCCAGCAGAACACAGCGCCCGCTGTCCAATTTGTAAAAAGGGATCAGCTGGTTGGCCTCAATCACCCAGGTATTACCTTTTATACGTTTGATTTCCATCCCGATTCCTCCCTAATCTACCGCGCCAGCAGCTTTTTCATGCCCTCCTCCAGGCCCTCCACGGTGAGGGGGAACATGGGGAACTCCTGGGCGATGGCGTCGTAGGTCTGGGACCAGTAGGCCCCCCAGTCGGGGCGGCGGCTGGGGTTGAGCCAGACGCTGTGCCGGAAGCGGCCCCGCAGCAGCCGGAGCCAGTCCATGCCGCACTGGGGCCCCTCGCCCCGCTGGCGTCCGTACCAGCCGCCCATCAGCTCGTAGGGGGCCATCTGGGCGTCCCCCACCAAAATCAGCTTGTACTCCCCGGGGAGGTTGGACAGCACCCAATCGGTGGCCACGCTGTTCCGGGACATAAGGGTGGGGTCCTGGTACAGCCGGCCGTAGGGGCAGTTGTGGAAGTAGTAGGCCTTCAAATCCTTGAAGTGCCCCGACTTGGACACCGCCTGGAACAGGGCGGAGCACATCTGGCTGTAGTAGTCCATGGAGCCGCCGGAGTCCATCAGGAGGAGCACCTTTACCGTGTTCTCCCGGGGGCGCTTGTAGCGCACCTTGAGGACGCCCCCGTTGTCCGCCGTGTCCTTGATGGTGCTGTCCACGTCGAACTCGGTAGGGGGGAGGTCCACCAGGCCGGAGAACTGCCGCAGGTGCCGCAGGGCCACCTGGAACTGGCGGGTGTCCAGGGTGTTGTCCCGGCGGAAGTCCCGGAATTTCCGCTCCCCCGCCACCCGGAAGGCCCGGCGGTACATGGACTGCCCTCCCACGCGGATCCCCTTGGGGGACAGGCCGGAGTTGCCGAACACCGACATGCCGTGGGTCCCTACCCAGTAGCTTCCCCCATTATGCTCCTCATTTTGCTCCCGCATCCGCTCCCGGAGCATTTTTTCTATCTCTTCCTCCGTCAGGCCCAGGTTTTTCAGGGCCTGGACCTCATCCCAGTTGGCGTAGTCGGACAATACCTCCGGTTTATTCAGCCAGTCCAATAACTCCTGGGATACCTCCTGTTGAAAGGGGATGTCCTTGAAGTACTCCAAAAAGGAGCGGTCAAAGGCGTCGAAGTCGGCCTCGCTTTTCACCAGCAGACAGCGGCACAGATAGTAAAAGCCGGTGAAGCTGGCGCTGTGCAGGTTTTTCTCCAGCCCCTCCATCAGGGCCATCCACTCGGTGAGGGACACCTTTAGGCCGTTCCGCCGCAGCAGATAGAGCAGGTCTTCAAACATCCCTTCATCCTCCTTCCACCTGTGTCTGCCTTTTGCAGGGGCGCATATCATGCGCCCGCGGGCGGCTGATAGCCGCCCCTACATTCGTTTCACCTGATTGTACCGTCTTTTCAGAAAAAAGGCAAGTGTCTGTTGAGAAGGGGGCGTGTCCTGCCGCGCGTTTTATCCTGATAGATGTTCTGTAGGGGCGGCCGCAGGCCGTCCCTACCTAAAAATTCGAAAAAGGTACGCCCCTTACCCTGCCAAGTTTCGTTATTTTTTTGACAAGTGTACTTGACAGTATGCCCCCGCCGTGCTATGATACCCTCAACGGCGGAGGCCGCGGCCGGACCTGCGCCGGAATCATTTGAAAAGAGGTCTTTCACTTGGAAAAGGACAAAATTCTGGAAAAAAGCCGCATGGAAAACAAAAATCAGGACGAGATGGAGAAGGCCATCCGCATAGAGGGGGAGTCTTTCAGCCTGCTTTTCACATTGATGGCGGGGCTGGCTGTTGTAGTGTTCAATCACTTCCACAATCTGTCCTCCGACAGTGTCATGATTATGTTCTGGACCTCCTGCGCCAGCAGCCGCCTGTACCGGCTGGCCAAGCGGAGGGACATGTCCGATCTGATTACCATGATAATTTCCCTTGTCATTCTGGTGTTTTATGTGGTAAAATACTTCTCACAGGGATGGTGAGGGCATGGACGATCAGCTGGTCCTGAAAAATCGGTTAAAGGTGGCCCGGGCGGAGCGGTCCCTGTCCCAGGGGGAGCTTGCCAAGCTGGTGGGCGTCTCCCGGCAGACCATCAGCTCCATCGAGACGGGCCAGTTCAGCCCCACCGCGAAGCTGGCGTTGGTGCTCTGCGTCGCCCTGGATAAGAAGTTTGAGGAGCTGTTTTATTTCGATTGAGAGGGGGCCCGCCTGATGGAGGTTTTCGCCATTGGACTGTTCGCTGCGGCGGTGGTCGGCATACCCATCGCCATTCTGCTTTTCAACGACTACGGCAAGAAGCGGGGGTGCGGCCGGGGCTGCGCCACCTGCGGCAACCGGGATATTTGCTATCGGAATTGGAAGAAATCGCCCTGACCAGGAAATCAGGAATATTCAAAAGCCCAGAGCTGATTTAGCTCTGGGCTTTTTCGCGGCTATTTATACTTCTGGCTCTCCGCCACCGCCAGCTGGTCGCAGCGGTTGTTGAACTGGTTCTCCGCGTGGCCCTTGACCCAGTGGAGCCTGACGGTGTGCTTCTCGCACAGGTCCAGCAGGCGGCCCCACAGGTCGGGGTTCAGGGCGGGCTTTTTGTCCGACTTCACCCAGCCCCTGGCCCGCCAGCCCTTGGCCCAGCCCTTGTCCAGGCCGTCGATGACGTATTTGCTGTCGGAATACAGCTCCACCACGCAGGGCTCTTTCAGCGCTTCCAGGGCGGCGATGACCCCGGTAAGCTCCATACGGTTGTTGGTGGTCTGGGCTTCGCCCCCGGACAGCTCCTTCTGATGGGAGCCGTACATCAGGATGGCCCCCCAGCCGCCGGGGCCGGGGTTGCCGGAGCAGGCCCCGTCGGTGTAGATGGTAACGATTTTCATAGTTGGTTCTCCTCACGCCTGTTTATCCACCGCCAAGGCGGAAAAGCCGTGTCCGCGGCGGCGGTTCGCGGGCGTTCCTATTTTGTGATGGACAGCCCGCCCACCGGCTGGTCCAGGAAATGGAGGAGCAGGGCGTGCTCCGTGCCGCCGTCCAGAACGGCGGCCTCCTCCGAACCCTCCTGGAGGGCGTGGAGGCAGCGCCGGACGGTCCCGGCCAGGGGTCCGGCCAGCTGTCCGGCGGACAGCAGCTCCTCCGCCCGGCTTACGTCCATGCGGTCCAGGGCGGTCCTGCCGCCCACCTCCTGAGAGAGGAAAATCAGGAAGTCGGAGGGCTGGGCGGGGGCTCCGCCCTCCCGAATCTGGGCCCGGATGCCCACCGCCCGCAGGGCGGACACGTCCTGGAGGAGGTCGGAGCGGGCCACGGCGGCACAGCAGGCCTCCACCCGCTTTCCCGCGTACCGCCCCAGGAGGGGCAGGGCGGCCAGCAGCCCCCGGACCTTCTCGGCGCCGTCCAGGCCGTGGACCATGTCATACTCCCCCAGAAAGCTCTGCACATACTCGGCGTCGGTGGGGGTTGCCACATACTCGTCCCCACGCTTCTGGTACGTCTCGTCCCCCTTGCCCGCCACCAGCAGGACGGTGGGCTCCCGACACCCCAGAATGGCCTGGCGGATGGCTTCGCCCCGGTTGGGCTGGATGGCGCAGGGACAGCCCTCCTTCTCCACGTAGGCGGCAATCTCCCGGCAGATGTCCAGGGTTTCCTCCCCCTCGCTGTCGTCCTCGGTGGCGATGACCAGGTCGGAGTACCGTCCGCCCACCTCGCCCAGGTCCTTCCGCCGCTCCTGGGCCTTGCTGCCCACGCTGCCGAAGACCGACACCACCCGCCGGCCGGGGTACTCCGCCCGGGCGGAGCGGCACAGGTTCTCAAAGCTCATGCGGTTGTGGGCGAAGTCCACAATGGCGGTGACCTCCCCGCTGGCGTTGGAGTAGACCTCCATCCGCCCCGGGACCTTGGCCCGCTCCAGCCCGGCGTAGACGCACCGCTGGGGGATCCCCAGCCCCTGGCAGAGGGCGATGGCGGCCAGGGCGTTCTCCACGTTGAACAGCCCCGGCATGGTCAGGCGGAATTCCCGCTGAAAGTCCCGGGTGCGCACCCGGAACAGCAGGTCGCCCCCCCGCTTGCGCACCTGGAAGGCATATACGCCGGCGGACTGGTCCTTTTGGGAGTAGGTGATGACGGGCCGGCCCGCCGCCCGGGCCGCCTCCAGCACCCGTCCGGCGTGGTCGCAGTCCAGATTGACGCAGTTCACCGCCCCCTGGGCGAAAATCCGCAGCTTTGAGGAGAAGTAGTCCTCAAAATCCGGGTGCTCAATGGGGGAGATGTGGTCCAGGCCGATGTTGAGGAAGGCGGCGGCGGCGAAGTCGGTGCACAGGGTCCGGTGGTACTTGAGGGCCTGGCTGGAGGCCTCCATCACCACATAGTCCATCCCCGCCTGGACGGCGTGGGCCAGGTGCCGCTGGAGCTCCAGGGGCTCCGGGGTGGTGATGTGGGACTCAAACCGCTCCAGCCCGTCGTAGGTGGTGATGGTGGACAAAATCCCGCACTCCGGCCGGTTTTGCTCCCGCTGGTACTCGTCCAAAATGTATTTCATATAGTAGGCGGCGGTAGATTTGCCCTTGGTCCCCGTCAGGGCGACCACCTTTACCTGGCCCGAGGGGTGGCCGTAGAACAGGTCGGCCAGGGGGGCGATGGCCAGCCGCATGTCGGACACCTGGATGCAGGGCAGGTTTACCTCCGGGTAGGGCGTCTCGCTCACATAGGCGGCGGCCCCCTTGGACTGGGCCATGCTCAGGAACTCCGCCTTGAAATGGGCCCCCTTGCACAGAAACAGGGTGCCGGGGGCCACCTCCCGGGAGTCGTAGGACACCAGCTCCACCGGGGCGGACCGGTCCAGCGTTTCCGGGAGGGGGGCGGCCAGCAGGCCCCGCTCCTCCAGCAGGGCGG
Organism: Lawsonibacter sp.; assembly: GCA_022798855.1. GTDB lineage: Bacteria > Bacillota > Clostridia > Oscillospirales > Oscillospiraceae > Lawsonibacter. The sequence goes on from JAAWNI010000044.1 coordinate 10,376, forward strand.
TATAGGCGCTGAGGGTGTGTTTCATAAAAAGCACCTCAAAAGTACATGGACTCCGGGTCGGGCTCCTCCCACTGGAGTCCGGGATACAGCTCCCCGGTCCTGGCGAAGTGCAGGACGCACTCCGCGGCCAGGCCGAGGTCGTCCAGCGCGTGGCGTTTGAGGACGGGGGACTGTCCGCCGATCTCCACCGGGGCCAGCTCCGCGCCGTCGTATCTGTCGTTGACGGGGAGCATCAAGTGGGCTTCCCCCTCCTCGTCCCAGTAGTTGAAGGCGGGCACGGCCCAGCCATGGGCGAGGTCCACGTTGAGGAAGTCCTCGTCATCCTCTCCGCCGTATTCGCTCACAGACAGGCAGACCCCGCGGGCCGCCCCGCTCCGAATCGTCCGGACCATCTTGTCCAGCGCGGCCTGGGTGATCCCGCCGTCAATATACTCCGTTCCGTTCAGGGACAGGAAGCGGACGGCGGCCGCCCCGCCGGCGGGGATATATTCATCGTCCGGGAGGGCGCCGCCGCTGAGCTCCCGCTCGTCCGTTTTGACCTCGCAGGACAGGCCGTCCAGCACCTCCACGTGCTCCAGCGTATTCCGGGCCGGGAGGTAGGCCTGCTTTAAAGCGGGCAGCTCCGCCAGCAGGGCGCAGTCGGTAAAGCTGGTGGCGTGGAGGTCCAGCTTTTTCAGCTTCTTGCACCTGGCCAGAAAGGAGAAGTCCTCCACCTGGAGGGGGGGCTCATCGGGCTGGAGCTGGCAGTCGAAGATCAGGGTATGCAGGTTCTCCATATGCCCGATGGCGGAGAAGTCCCCGGGGGCCAGCCTGCCCCAGGGGCGCTCATAGTAGGGGTCGACAGAGCCGGCAAAATCCTTGAGCACCTTGATCTTTTTCAAGTCGTAGAGGCTGTCGGCCCAGCGGCCCTGCGCGCGGAGAATGGCCCAGTAGAGGCGGCCGTCCATATCGGGGACAGGGTTCATATCCCTCAACTCCTTGTACTATTTGATAAAAATATGCCTTAACGGCCTGTGGCAGGCCTCCACCGCCCGCTGGGCCAGGACGGCCATGGCGTCGGTGTAGAAGTGGGGCAGGTGGTGCTTGTCGGCGAAGACCGACAGCTCGGTGCAGGCCAGCACACCGCAGTCGCAGCCCTGGGCCAGCAGGTCCTCGTGGACGGCGGCGAACTTCTGGGGGTCGCCGTCCCGGCCGGCCTTCACGTCGTCGTAGATCAGCGACATGGCCAGCTTCTGGGCGGCGGGGGAGGGGGCCACCGCCTGGATTCCCACGGCGGAAAATTCCTTTTGGTATAATCCGGTCTGAATTGTACCATCTGTAGCTAAAATACCCGGGCGTTTCAGCCCCTGGGAGGCCAGCAGGCGGGCAGTCTCCCGAATCATGTGGAGGATGGGGATGCCGATCTGCTCCTGGACCCGGTCCAGAAAGAAGTGGGAGGTGTTGCAGGGGACGGCGATGCAGGTGCACCCCGCCCCCTCCAGCAGGCGGGCGTCGGCCAGCAGGCGGGCGAAGACCGCCTCTCTGGCTTCCCCGCCGCCCAGTATCGCCCCGGTGCGGTCGGGCATGCCGCTGTCTGACAGGATCAGGGCGTTGACGTGGTCCTGGTCCGTCCGGGCGTCGGTGCGGTCGATGACGAATTGATAAAAGGTGTTGGTGGCCTGGGGGCCCATGCCGCCTAAAACACCGAGACGGTATTGCATAGAGTGCTCCTTGTGGGTCAAGTTTGTTGTTTGAGGAGAACGAGGAGAGGTTTCGCCGCTCCGGCGGCGAGTGACTTTGCCAACAGCGGCAAAGTCACCAAAGCGCCGTTTAGGGACTCCGTCCCTAAAAACCCTGCGCCTTGCGCCGGCGTTATGCCGATGGGACGGCGCCGGGTTCCCGGCCTTCGGCCTTTTCCGGGGTGCTCAGTAATTATAGCAAGATCCAAAATTGCTGACAAAGGCGCTCCGTAGGGCGCGGCGACCCGGCGCGCCGTTTGCGGCAGGACGGCGGGCCGAGGTCGTCCCGCCCTACATTTGC
>JAAWNI010000045.1 GCA_022798855.1 Lawsonibacter sp.
CTCCGTAGGGCGCGACGACCCGGCGCGCCGTTTGCGGCAGGACGGCGGGCCGAGGTCGTCCCGCCCTACATTTGCCAACAATTTTGATGATTGCTATAAACACGGCCTGCCGGCGCTTTTCGATTACCGGCCCCCGGCGGCGTACCGGCCCATGTGGACGTCCAGTACCGGCCGGTCCGGCTTGACAATGGCGTCCTCAAAGCGGCACTTCCACTGGATGCCCTGGTCGAACCTGCCGCCCTCCGCCACGCCGTCCACCGTGTCCCCGTCTTTGATGGGGCGGCGGTTCTCCAGGATGTAGGAGGCGATGTTGTAGGCGTGGCCCACCACCCAGTTGGGGTCCATGCTGTGGAAGTGGTACTGTAAATCCTCCATGTACAGCAGGCTCATGCCCAGGGTGTCCACCAGCCGATCGCCGGTGCCGCTGACGTTGAAGAACCGGGCGTTGACGATGTAGCGGATGAACCGGTCCAGGCCGGAAACCGCCCTGTCCCGGACCAGGCTGGCCAGGATCAGCTTGCCCGTGTTGAGGGAGTATACCGCTTCGCAGGTGGGGAACAGCTCCACCAGGGCTTCCAGATAGTCCATGTCGAAACCGGCCCGCTCCTGGGGGTCCAGGGCTCCGGCCAGGATGTCATTGGCGAAGACGCAGTATTTGCACTCTGACAGGATGCGGTCCCGGTCCTCCAGGCAGTCCCACATCTGGCTGCGCGCCATCTCGTCAATTTTCTCCGGATGGAAGGTGTCGCAGGGCATGAGGGACACCTGGACCGGCCCCTCGCCGTTGCTGAACTTGGCAATGTGGTCCATGGCGGCAAAGAGGGCGGTGTCCTCCATGGCGGCGGACACATCTCCGGAGGGCTTCGCCGGCTCCACCCTGCCGATGTGGCGGGCCAGCACCTCGGCCATCCGCTCCAGGCTGGGCATTTCGCACTTCTCCCGCATCAGCAGCTGGACCATAAACACTCCGCCGGGCCGGATCGAGGGGTCCATTTCGTCCAAAGGGGATTTTTTCTCTTCAGAAATACGCTCCGGATTCTTTTTCTTTTTGAACAGTCCCATTTTGGTTCCTCCCTGTGTGAGAATGGCAAAATTATAGCACCCGCCCTTGGCCGCTGTCAAATGGGGCGGCGGCGGTTTTCACGCTTGTCTCATTAGCTTATAGCAATCATCAGAATTGCTGGCAAATGTAGGGCGGGACGACCTCGGCCCACCGTCCTGCCGCAAACGGCGCGCCGGGTCGTCGCGCCCTACGGAGCACCGTTGTCAGCAATTTTGGATCCTGCTATAAAATGCCCTTCGTCATGTAGGGCAAGGGCTCTGCCCTTGCCTGATTCTGTCCCTATTTTATGATAGGCAGGGGTAGAACCCCTGCCCTGCATGATGTATCCGAAATGCCCTCCAAATTGATAAGACGGGCGTGCGGCAGTTTTGACGCAGGTCGGAACGCCCCAGACATAGAAAAATCCACCGGACATGCCGGTGGATTTTCCCGTTTTCAGCTCTCCATGTGCCGTCCCAGAAAACCGGCGATGGACTGGACCAGTTTGTACTCCACCTCGCCGCCGGTGAGCTTGTCGGCCGTGCCGGCGAAAAGGACGCAGCCCAGCACGTCCCCCTCGGAGAGGATGGGCGCGGCGGTGCACAGGGAATACTTGTCGCTGTCGGCGCACAGGGGGATGGCCTCCTCCCCCGGCTTGTACTGGTAGACCTGCCGGCCCTCCATCAGCCGCTCCATTTGTGGGGAAACCGCCTTCTCAAACAGCTCCCGGCGGGGCACGCCCGCCACCGCGATGCAGCTGTCCCGGTCGGTGATGACCGTTACCTGTCCGGTGGTGCGGTTCAGCGTCTCGCACAGCTGTCCGGCGAAGTCCACCAGCCCACCCATTAGGGAATACTTCTTAAAAATTACGCCGCCGTCTTTGTCGGTGTATATCTCCAGAGGGTCGCCGTTGCTGATAACTTTGACAGTGAAAATTTTGTCGTTGTGCTTGCCGCTCTCCTGGATGATTTGGATTTCGTAGGGGCGGCAATCTGCTACCCGGTCGTTTTCGTCCCCCTCAGCCGTCGGGCGGATGATATCCGCCCCTACAGGAGCCATCGCCGCAACAGCCTCGTCTGCATCGATTGCCGGGCGGCCACGGGCCGCCCCTACAGGCAGTTCCCCGCTGCGGAGGATGCTGTCAATGTCCGCTTTGAGCTGAATCTCAATGCGGCCCTCATAGACCTTGATCCTCTGGATCATCAGCTGGAGGTCGTTCCGGTCCAGCTTGGGTTTGTTCAGGATGCCGTCAAAGACCTCCATGGCCGTTTTTGCCGCCCGGTTGACCTGGATGATGGTGTTCCGCTTGTCTACCGCCATAGCAATCTGATTTTGGATGCCCTCCATCCGGCGGAGCAGGTCGCTTTCCAGCTCGCCGTAGGTTTCTTCCAGGGCCTCCTCCTGGTCTGGGTGCTTCATAATGTCCCGGATGCGCTGGCGCTTGGTGGCTTTCAGTTCCTCCTGGAGGTCCGCCAGCACCGCCTCCAGATTTTCCGCCGACTTCTCGGTTTCCGCCACGTTCTCCGCTTCTTTTTCAAGGTCCGCGTTGAGACGGTCCAGCATGGCGGCGGAGTTGTCCTTTACCTTTTGTACATAGGTTTTCAGCAGCTCATCCAGCTTGTCCACCCTGATGTGGTGGCTGGTGCACCCCTTCAGCCCCCGGCGGTGGTAGGCGCCGCAGCGGTAGGCGTCCTTGATATCCCGGCGGCTCATGGCGAACATGGGGGAGCCGCAGTCACCGCACTCCAGGAAGCCGGAATAGGTGTTGTCGTACTTCTTCTGCCCCCGGTAGTGGGCAGTCGAACGAGAGTCCCGGAGGGCTTTTGCTGTTGCAAAGGTCCGATAGTCGATGATTTCTTGGTGGTGGTGTTCAATGACAATGTGGTCCAGCTCGTCCCGCTTGACCTCCTTGCCGTTGATTTTTTTGCGGGTGTATTTCCCTTGGCGCAAGGTTCCGATGTAGAAATCGTTGTCGATGATGCCCTGCACGGTCACAATGGCCCAGGCAGGCTTGACGGTCCGGCGATACGCTTCCCCTGCCGCCTCTTTCCGATCCCGCTCCGCCATGCGTGGGGTTGGGATGCCCTGGTCGGTAAGGTGGTTGGCGATTTTCTTGTACCCCCAGCCGTCGATATACAGCCGGAAAACCTCCCGGACTACCTCCGCCTCAGTGGGCACAATTTCAAACTCCTGCTTCTTGTCCACGATGTAGCCATAGGGCGCGGCGCAGATCCACTTGCCGTCCTGCTGGCGGCGCTTAATGACGGACTTTACCTTTTTGCTGGTGTCGGTGACGGGCATCTCGTTGATGAGAAATTGGAATTGGATTTTCAGCCAGTCGTCGTCATTGGGAAAGTCGATGTTGTCCCCGATGGAGATAATCCGCACGCCCGCGTCCCGCAAGTCCTCCAGTTCCACCAACCCCCGGCTGTTCCGGCGGGAGAAGCGGGAAAAGTCCTTGATAATGAGGATTTCCTTTCGGTGGTCCATCAGTTCCCGCCGCATGGCCTGGTAGCCCTCCCGCTGCTCGAAGGTGTAGCCGGACTTGTCCCGGTCCTCGTAGAAGGTGAGGGTGGAGTTAGGGAATTTCTGCTTGACAAAGTCCGTGATGATGGCCTTTTGGTTTTCAATGGAGGTGTTGTCCCGGTCCAGCTCCTCGTCTACGGAGATGCGGCAGTAACCGGCGATGTCGAAGCGGTCGATCAACCTCTTGTCCTCCTTTCTGTCAATATATTTCTATTTACTATTCTATTTAACAGATAATATTGTATCATAGTTTTTAAATAAAATCAATCAAAAAATTGGGCAGGAGCATGCCATTTGCTGCTCCCGCCCCTGCTGTTCCTACCTTGCACCCGCCCGCTGGCGGGTACGTACTCTCTTTCTCCGGACCTCCTGTTCCGCCAGCCGCTTCCGGTTGTGGCACAGCAGTGCGCTGGTTTCTTCCGTTAGATTTAGATCACCTGACATATATACCGCCACAAAATATTTCTTTTCTCTGTATTGTTGGTAGAGGTCTTTCAGCGGTTCTCTCAGCGCCTCGTCCTGCTTTTCCTGATTCGTCAGCCAAACCTCCACGATCTTCCTGTCATCTCTGACATTGATCTCCAACTGTTTGCATGTCTCCTTTCGCACTCAATTTGGTATTATTTTCTACTTATTTGGTTTATTTTATTCACAGGGCTTATAATTCGCATGTTTTTCTTGAGAAACTACACCCTGTATGCTATTGCTATTCCGCCCCTCGCCGAGCAAAAGCGCATCGTGGCCAAGTTGGAGGAGCTGCTGCCACTGTGTGAGCGGCTGAAATGAGGTGTGGAATGTCGGATGCAGAACATGCGGGCAGAGACGGATTGGTTCATCCTGACGAAAAAATTCGTGTTTTCATGCCAAATGTTCGGGGAATATTCACCAAATTTTGAATGGAAATTTTATTCAAAATGCGGTGGTGAAAAAGATTTTTAGGGATGTTATAATGCAAATGATGACTTCGGAAAAAGGCATACGCCTTTTTCTCCATATACAGGGTATATGGAGAATCGGCTTTGCTGGCCGAAGTGTGCGCAAGCTCTGCCCTCGGTCCCTATCAACCCACAGACAAATGGAAAGGATGCCTGCTTATGAAGAAAAGCTGGACACGACTCATTGCACTTCTGCTCACTCTGGCGATGGTGACGGCCCTTCTGCCCGCCGCTGCCGCAGAGGAGACAACCCCGGAGATTCCGGATGTGCCTGGCGCTGCCACGGAAGCTCCGGATACACCCGATGCAGAGCCGCCTGCCGTGCTCCCCGAGGACGGGGGCCAGGCAGAGGCGGAACCTCCTGTTGACCCCCCTGAGGATGGAGATCAGGCGGAGACGGAACCTCCTGCTGGGTTCCCCGAGGATGGAAATCAGGCGGAGACGGAACCTCCTGCTGGACTCCCCGAGGACGGGGGCCAGGCGGAGACAGAACCTCCGGTTGAGTTCCCCGAGGACGCAGTGCTGGACATTCCTGGCCAGGTGTTTGCGGCGGATGGGGATGTTGAGTATGTGCTGGACACCGACGGTATTGACAGCGGCGCAGTGTATGCTATCTACACGAATGAGGCTGTCAATGGCGATAACCGCATTCTGTACCACACTGGCACCGGCAAAACCGACAAGGTGCTCGGAAGCGTATCAGACGATAAGCTGACGCTCAACGGTGACTTTTCGGGCTCCAGGCAGCTGTGGACCATCACAGTAGTGGACGGCGGCTACACCATTCAGAGCGTAGACAGCGGCCGCTATCTGGATCTAAGCAGTGCCTCCACTAAGAACATCAATACATCTGATGCTCCGGTGGTCCTCTTGCTCACTCCGCAGGAAGAGAACACCTACACCATCAGCCACGAAAACAGATTTAGCCTTGCGTACAATGCTGAAGATATCGGCGGACAAGGAAAGGGCAACATCTACGCCGGTACTGAGGCGGCCCTGCTCCGCTTTTTCAAGCAGACCAGCGTGGCGGTGGAGCCAGAACCAGAGCCCGAGCCCGAACCCGAGCCCCCGGTGGTTCCCGACCGGGCGGAGCAGGGAAAGCGTGAGTATGGGCAGGTTTCCGGTGCGCTGGAGAGCGGCTACTATGCCATTCGCGCAAACGGAAACACCATGTACTGCACAACTAACAAGACGGCCACCGATCAGTGCGGAGCTAGCGTCTCCGTCAGCGGCGGCAAGCTGACCATGGACGGCCACCCCGATTGCCATGTCTGGCTGATTTTGAAGGGCCAGGATGGCTACACCATTCAGAGCATGGGTGGCGGCGGGCAGTACCTGAGCTATGGCACAGCCGGGCAGTACAACCACCTTCCCGTTTCGGAAGACGCCGCAGTCTTCCAAATTACGCCTGAGGGGGACGCCTATACCATCAGCTGGACCAGCGGAAGCGGCGAGACGCTCTATGTCAGCCGCGGCACTACCACTGAAAAGGAAAAGTGGGGTACAGGCACGGACGCCTATCCCATTGAGCTCTACCAAGAGACTGCGCCCGAGGAGCCTGAAGCCCCCGAGAAGCCCGCTGCGCCTGACGATCTGTCGGTCTACATCTATCCCAAGGCGTCCGGTGCAATCGAGGACGGCGTCTATGCCATCGTGGGCTCGACGGTAGAAAAAGACACCGCCCGCCCCCGGGTGATGCACTGTGAGGCTTCCTATACGGTCACCAACCAGTGCCAGGTCGTGGAGAGTGATTACGTCAACGGCGTTCTGGCCGATCAGATCAGCATGGGCTGTACGCTCTCCCATCTGTGGGAGGTCAAAGCTGTGGAGGGCGGCTATACCTTCCAGAGCCTGACCGGCCTGTATCTGAACCACGGCTCTGCCGGGTACAACCACCTGCCCGTGGGCAGCGCTCCCGCCGTGTTTGATATCAATCCCCTGGAAAATGGCGGCTACGCCATCACCTGGACAGCCGGCGGGACTGAGCTGAACCTCGGCTGGAACAACAAGTGGGGCGGCAGCGCGGCGCCCTATACCATTTACCTCTACAAAATGACTGAGACTGAGCCGGCGATGGCCCAGACCCACTTCTCGGGCATCAGCTACGGCCAGCCCCTGGTGAAGGAGGACACTGGAAGCAGCTATTTCCGCATTCCCGCCCTGCTGACCCTGGACAACGGCTGGATTCTGGCCTCCTCCGATATCCGCTGGCGGACCTCCGCCGACAACCCCCAGAACCTGGACACCATCGTCAGCATCTCCAGAGACGGCGGCGAAACCTGGGAGTGGGAGGTCGTCAACTACTACGCAGATGAGGCCATTACCACGACCAGCCAGGCCAGCGCGGCCTTTATCGACCCCGCCTTCGTTCAGAGCGGGGACGGCACGGTCTGGATGGCCGTGGACGCCACGCCCTCCTATGTGGGCCTGATGGGCGGCAACCGGAGAGGCTCCGCCAGCCGCGGCTTTGACAGCCAGGGCCGGATGCTGGTGGCCCATGGCCAGGCCGATGCGGACGCCCCCACCGACCTTGCGCCCTACATCTATTATGTGGACCTGAACGCGGAGGGGGCCGTCTATGAGGTGGGCGGCAAGACTGCCGCCCTGCACCCCATCTGTGCCTCCGCAGACGACTCGGAGACCGGCTACTGGGTGGACGCTTTCCTGGATCTCTACTACGACTACGGCGGGGAGGGCGGCATGAAGCCTGTCCTGTGCGCCCAGCGCGGCAGCGATAAGGCGGTGCAGAACAATCTGTTCTACCGCCAATCCCAGTGGAAGGCCTACCCCGCTTTCTTCATTATGGTGCGCAGCGCCCAGGTCACGGACAGCGGCCTGGAGTGGGGCGAACCCAAGTATCTGGATATCAAGCTCAGTGAGAATGAGTCCTTCCTGGGCGTGTGTCCCGGCCGGGGCACCATTGCAATGGTGGACGGCAAAGAGCGCATCATCTTCCCCCTGTACGACAACCAGACTGGCAACGAACTGGCCAGTGTGGCCTACTCCGACGACGGCGGCGAGACTTGGACCCGGGGCAGCCGCGCCAATAGCCTGAACGGCACCGGCAAGTCCAGCGAGTCCCAGATTGTCCGCCTGCCCGACGGCAGCCTGCGCATGTACTCCCGGAATACCATCAACTACCTGGGCTATGCCGACAGCACCGACGGCGGCAAGACCTGGGGCCCCTACACCCGGGATATGGAGCTCTACAGCCAGAACCCCGGCAATGGCTGTATGGTGTCCTTCATCAATGTGGAGGGCGTCCTGATCGCGCCGGACAACACGGTCTATGAAAACCTGATTCTGGCCTCCTATCCCCGCCTCCAGCGCACCACCGGCACTGTCCGCATTGGCTCCATCGACGCGGACACCCATGAGGTGGCCTGGCTGAATACGGATACCCAGTATATTCCGGCTGGCGGCGGCAGCAGCTTTGCCTACTCCTGCCTGACCCAGCTTCAGAACGCGGACGGACAGCCGGGAGATACCTTCGGCCTGCTCTATGAGTACAGCCCGGAGACCTCTACCATTCACTACGTTCCCATTACCCTTGACGAGCTGCTGGGCGAGGGATGGTCCCTGCTGCAGGCGCTCCCCGTTCTGCCCGAGGTCAGCCTGGACCAGGACCTGCTGGACCTGAATGTGGGAGGCACCGGCATCCTCACCGCCGCGATCTCCCTGCCCGATATCGAGGTGGTTTGGACCTCCTCCGATGAGGCGGTGGCCACTGTGGACGGCGGGGCCATCACCGGCGTGGCCGCCGGCCGGGCGGTCATCACCGCCACCGTCACCGTGGGGCCGCTCACCCGCTCCGCCTCCGCCGAAGTGGTGGTGCAGAGCGATGTGATTACTGTGCCCACCAAGTACACCGACGCCGTCAGCAGCCAGTTCTTCCCCTCTGTCACCACCTACGAGCTGGAGGCCGGGGCGCTGGAGAGCGGCGCAGTCTACGCCGTCTTTGATGCGGCGGGCGGCAGGCGGATTCTCTATCACGCCGCCGGTACAACGGTTACCAACCAGTGGCAGGGCAGCGCCAGTAACGGCCTGCTGAATCTGAGCGGCGCCAAGACAACCGCAGTGCTGTGGACTGTGGAGCAGACCGAGGACGGCGGCTACACTCTGTGCAGCCTGGACGACGGCAAGTACCTGAACTATGGTACAACCGGAAGCCATAACCAACTTCCTGTTACCGACACCCCGCAGGCCTTTACGATCGCCCCGCTGGAGGACGGCAGCTTTTCGATTAGCTGGGGGACCGCGTCTGGAACAGCCTATCTGGACTGGAGCAGCTGGTGGGGCGCGGGCACAGAGGAATACCCCCTCCAGTTCTTCCAGAGGGTGGTTACAGAGTCCCACACCGTCTACACCGCCCATGCTGAAAACCTGCGGGTGCTCATCGGGATTGCCGGTGCGGACGAGGCGGACTATGCGGATGTGCTGGCCCTGGCCGGTCCCTACAACGCGGAAGAGGCGGCCCAGGCGGCCCAGGCTCAGATTGATGCCGCGGCGCTGGCGCTCTACACGGCTTACCGCACGCCCGAGCCTGAGCCCAAGCCGGTCTACACCCTCACCTATCAGATTACCGGCCGCTATTTTACCAACGCAGCCTATGCCGTCCAGAGCTATGAGGAAGGCGCGGCCGTGACGCCTGTGGCCGCCCCCAGCCACAGCGGCTATAACTTCAGCGGCTGGACCGGCGTGCCTGCCCAAATGCCCGCCCGCAATGTCACCGTGACTGGCTCCTTTACCGTGGTTAGCACTGGCGGCAGCAGCGGCGGCGGCAGCAGCAGTGGCGGAGGCGGCACCACCACTATCCCGGATCCCGATGTGCCCCGGAATGAGCAGCCTGAGACGGAAATTAACGACAACCAAACACCTTTGGCATCCAATCCCTTCATCGATGTGGATGCCGGCAAGTGGTACGCCAAGGCGGTCGCGTTTGTCCAGGAGAAGGGCCTGATGCAGGGCACCAGCAGCGAGACCTTCGAGCCCAACACCAATCTGAGCCGCAGCATGATGACCCAGATCCTCTTCAATCTGGCGGGCAAGCCAGACGCGGAGGGTGCGGTGTCCTTCACCGACGTGGATAGCGCGGCCTGGTATGCGGACGCCATTGCCTGGGCGTCTGGCAAGGGCGTGGTTTCCGGTTACGGCAGCACCTTCGGCCCCAACGACCTCATTACCCGCGAGCAGATGGCGGTTATGCTCTTCAACTACGCCAGGGTCTATGAGATGGATCTGACCGTAGACGAGACGGTCCTTCAGGCGTTCCAGGACGCCGGGGACATCTCGGGCTGGGCCCAGGAGGCGGTCCTGTGGGCCGTGGGCGCCGGCCTGCTGACTGGACAGAGCGCCGGGGCGCTGGCTCCCACCGCTACCGCTACCCGCGCCGAGGTGGCCACCATCCTGATGCGCTTCTGCCAGAGTAACGAGCTGTAATTCTGTTTCTTGGAAGAAAAAGAATCCCAAAGAACGTTGCTTTCGCCCTTTACCCCCTGTAAGGCCAAAACTTCTGCACAGTAACGGACTGCATGTTCCGCTGGGGGACCGTATCACAAACGGATGCCCCAGACCGTCCGGACGGACAAAGGCCCCCGCGCCTGTGGTGAACCACTCCAACTTGTGCGGACAGCACAAAACGAACCCCTGGGTAGAAATAAGAAGCCTCAATCGGAGTGGCGCCCTTCAAGTGGCGCCACTCCAGTTTTTAACTGAATGCGCTCGTGGTTGTAGAAATAAATGAAGTCACTTTCTTCTCTATGGGCGGCACTGCCTCCTACGATATCCAGGATGGTATCCTAGATCCAGTCTCCCCCGACCTCGAGCAAGAATACTGGTTCAAGCGTCGGACATGGTATATCAATGAGGCTGGGCAGTTCGGCTGGTCGAAGTTGGAACTCCAGCGGCAGATTAAGTCAGGCACCCATTTGGAAACAGCTCTCGACCTTTTTCATGAAGTGTGCTATAATGAGAAAAATCGCACCGAAGTGGGGGAAAAAGCAATGATAAAGATACTTTTTATCTGTCACGGCAACATCTGCCGCAGCACGATGGCCGAGTTTGTTATGAAGGATCTGGTCAAAAAGGCGGGGCTGGAGAGCCTGTTCCACATCGAGTCCGCAGCCACCAGCACCGAGGAGATCGGCAACCCGGTCTATCCTTCCGCCCGCCGCAAGCTGGCCGAGCATGGAATCGATTGTGCCGGCAAAACAGCCCGCCAGCTGAGGTACGAAGACTACAGTCAATACGACCTCCTGATTGAGATGGACCAGGCCAATATCCGGAATATGCACCGCATCTGCGGCGGCGATTTCGATGGCAAGATGCACCTGCTGATGGAGTTTACCGACCGCCCCGGCGATGTGGCTGACCCTTGGTATACGGGTGATTTTGAAAGCACTTGGAAGAATGTGCTGGTAGGGTGCAGAGAATTGCTGCAGGCGGTAAAAGTGGGAATGGGAACAGGGAGAGTGCTGTATGGGGAAAAAGAAAAATGAGATCACCATCCGTTCCAGTACCGCTGAATATCTCACCTTTATAGCGTCCACTGGTGGCAGCACAGAGAGCTATGAGATGCGATATGAGGATGAGAATATCTGGTTGACCTAGAAGATGATGGCGGCGCTGTACAGTGTGTCAAAACAGACCATCTCCCAGCATATCCAGCGCATATACGATGATGGCGAACTGCTTCTGGAAGCAACTGTCAAAAAATACTTGACAGTCCAAGTTGGGGAAGCCGTCAGGGTTTCCGCAAGCTGGATCATTACAGTCTCCAATCTTTGACCTGCCCACGTTGCTGCAGGTACGCATTCCAGTCCTTCCCCTGGGCAGGTGTCTGGGTGGACACGTCATAGCCTTTCTGCGCATACTCTGCTTGGAACTTCTTTGTAGCCTCCCGCCTTGGCCTGTCCACGTCCAGGCACAGAACGATCCGCTTCAGATGTGGATTCTCCCGCAGGTAGGTGTCCAACGGGCCTTGGTACAGGCCGCACAGGGCCACGGCGTTGCTCCGCACCTGTCGGTGGAGGGTACAGAAGCTCATGAGGTCGATGGGGGCCTCAAACACCGCCACCCAATCCAGAGCCGGGTCGCAGGGGAGCCGGAAGGCCACATCTTTGTTGCTGCCGGGAACATCTCCTTTGAAGCCGGAGCCGTTCAGGTCGTAGGTGCCGCGCTTGCTGGCGAACACCGGCTTGCCGCTGGCCTCCCGGCCCACGAACACGCAGTTGTGGTGCAGGCTGTCCTCATAAAGCAGGCCGGAGTCGATGAAGCCCCGGATGACTTGGGGGGCGATGTCTCTCGTTTGAAGATAGGCAAACACCCGCCGCTGATCTACATGGGCGATGGGCAGGGTGAAGACAGGTTTTTCCTTCTTCTGGGCAGGCTTGGAGTGGGGGATGGGGGCTTCAGGGTTCCCATCGAAGCGGGTTCGATGGGAGAAGGAGGAGCGCGGGAGTGAACGGAGTTTTTGCCGTAGGCGGAAACGGAGTTGAGCGGACTGCGCTCTGACGCGGCGCGGCCTCCATTGAACTCCAGCAGGTAGTTCACCGCCTCCCGGAAATCCTTACCGCAGAACTCCTGCCGTTGGGGTCCCCGCAAAATCGAAGATTTTGTGGGGAGAGGAGGAGCAAGGGAGCGAACGCAGTTTTCGCCGCAGGCGGAAACGGAGTTGAGCGGACTTTGCGACGACGAGATGGCGTCTCCGCCAGTGCCGTTGGAGTACCGCTTCCAGGTCCGGCGTTCCTTGATGCAGATGCTGTCCATCTCCCTGGTGGTGTGATACCGGCTGCCCAGGCGGCGGACGGTGTAGCCCAGGTGTTCCAGCAGGTCCGGCAGGTCTGTCCCCTTGGCGGTCTCCATCTCCTCGTCTGTGAA
>JAAWNI010000046.1 GCA_022798855.1 Lawsonibacter sp.
ATCTTGAAATCCACAAAGGATTCCTGTGATTTTTTGCCTTGCAGGGCGGCAAAATTCCTCGTCCATCCGGCATTTTCACTTATGAATACAGGTTCTAAGTATTCCAGTGGGGAAAACGCCGGGAAATATTTCGGTCTTGAATTTGCGTATTTGCAGGAGCTCTCCACCTTGGATATGTATCTGCGGGAACAGATTCTATCTATGACTCTGGATATTGAGCATTACATCAAAGTTCAGCTGCTGAACGATATCTCGGAAGACAATGATGAGGATGGGTATTCAATTGTAAAAAAGTTTTTGGAGTGTCGGCCAGAGGTGTTGCAAGGCATTCAGGACAAGCGGAGGAATTCTTATTGTGAGGACCTGATTTGTAAGTATATCTGTGCGTTTGCGGTTTGGAATATTGTAGAAATTCTTTCTTTCGGCGACTTATTGGAGCTTGCCGCCCTCTACTATGCCACAACTCAGAATAAAAGGCCAGTTCTCAATATCGGCAATTTCCGCATTGTGAAATTTTTGAGAAACGCGGCTGCGCATAATAATTGCCTGATCAATAATTTGAGGGAGAATTCCGGACAAGGATTCCAGCAGAACCGGGAAGCGAACGCCTTTGTCTCCTCTATTCCAGAAATCTCCACCAATGTCCGGGTGAAGAAAATGGGAAACAGGTTTATTCACGATTTTGTGGCCACGCTCTATTGTTTTCACACGGTTGTAAGCAGCAACAAAGTAAAAAAGCATCAAATGGAAAAACTTAAAGGCCTAACCGACGGCCGTTTTACAAAACACAGTGAATACTTTTCTGGTAATCAATTACTCGTCTCAAACTATGAGTTTTCCAAAAAAGTGGTTGACAAATTCGCTTCAATGTGCATATAATATGGATGTAGCTCAAAAGGATAGTTAGGTATTCTTTTCAGGGACTGGTGCCTGCACCGGTCCTGTTTTTCTACAAAAAACACCCGGCAGATCAAAGTCTGCCGGGTGTCCATTCTTTTATTCGGCTTCTCCTCCACCGGATGCCAAGGCGTCCCCGCCCCCGGAAGCGGCTTCGCAGCCCTCCGCCGGGGCGGACTGCTGTGTCTCGGAGGTATTGCCCTCCTTGTCCTCATCCTTCAGAACGCTTTCGCACTCCTTGTCGTCCTTCTTCGGAGGCTGCCGCATGGCGATGGCCAGCTTGTAGCCCTCCGGGTCGTTCTCCATCAGAAAGCGCTCGTCCTCCGGCGGGACCTTTTTGCCCCGCATGATGTTCATGGCGATTTTCAGGCATTTCATCTGCGTGTCCATCTGCTTGGACAGGGCGTCCAGCTCCTGCTCTTCGGCGTCGGGGCCGTCCAGCATGTCCAAAATGCCGTCGGACTTTTTCTTCGCCCCGGCCAGCAGGGCGGACTCCGCCTGGACCCGCTGTTCCTCCATGGCCCCCACCCACGACTGGGACAGCTCCAGCCGGTCAGCGGAGGGCCGGACGAAGCCGTCCGTCTTCTTCCCCCCGCTCCCGGCGGGGCGGGCGGGGGCAAAGCCGGTATTGTTTCCCCTCAGCACCTGTCGTATCTCCATTCTTTACACCTCCTAATCGTCCTCCAGGCCCTCCTCCAGCTCGTCCACCATGATCTGGGCGGCAATGTCCTGGCACTTCTGCCGCAGCTTCAGCTCCTGAGACAGGGCTTCCAGCTCCTCGTCGTCCATCTGCTCCGGCTGGTCCGGCTCGGGCAGCCACTGGCGGACGGCCTTCTCATACAGCTCCGCCGCCGCTTCCACCTGCTCCTCCTCGGCCCGCTCCTGAAACTGCCGCTTCATCTCGAACCGGTCAATGGATATCCGTACAGGGGCTGGGCTCCCGGCGTCTGGCTCCGGGGCGGGGCCGGAGGCTTCTCTGGTCATTGTGTCCCGCGTCTCCATAGCTTGGTATTCCTCCTTTGGAATATCATTACATGAACTATATCGGCCAAAACGGGAAAAACTTTACCCCCTCACAGCCGGACCGGGAGCGGGCCCCGCACCTCCAGCCGGCCCGGCTCCACGCCGCACTCCAGGGCCAGCACCGCCACCCCCGCCCGGGCGGCCCGGCGGAGGGCCGCGCCAAACTCCGGATGGGTGGCGTCGTTGGGCTCCACGTAATCCATCCCCTCCATCTGGACGATGAAGCACACCCCCGCTTCATAGCCCGCCTGGCGGGCCAGGACCAGCTCCTCCAGGTGCTTCACCCCCCGAAGGGTAGGGGCGTCGGGGAAGCGGGCCGCGCCCCCCTCCTCCAGTGTGACCCCCTTCACCTCCCAGAAGCCCCTGCGGGCTTCCCCGCCTTCCGACAGCTCCCAGTAGTAATCGAACCTGGAACCTCCATAGGCTGTCTCCGGCCGCAGGAGGGTGGGGGCAAAGCCCAGGCCGCCCCCGGCGGCCCACTCCCCAAACACCCGGTTGGGGGCCTGGGAGTCCATGTTGATGAGGAGGGGGCCGGACGGCCGGACCTTCTCCACGGCAATCAGGTCGTATTTCGTCTTCCGGGCGGGATTGCCGCCCTCCTCCAGCCAGACCGCCGCCCCGGGCAGAAGCAGCTCCCGGCACCGGCCGGTGTTCTTCACGTGGCAGGCCTCTACCTGCCCCTCCACCTCCACGTGGGCGATAAAGCGGTTGGGCCGGGCCAGAAAGACCCCCGGCAAAATTTTTCTGTACACCATCTTGATATTTCTCCTGTTTCCCGATATCATGTTAGGGGCGGATGCCATCCGCCTTCGCATCATCATACAACATCCTGAAAAAAGAGACAAGCCCTGTGAACGGCTTTGGAAGGAGGTGGGCCCTGTGACCAAAAAAGAGCTGCTGGACCGCCACGCCCGGAGCGGGGAGGAGCGGGTCCTGCTGGCCCGGGTGCTGGACAAGCTGGCCCTGAGCCAGAGCCGGGGCATCCCTGGCCACACCCCGTTCCTCTCCCCGGGGGAGCAGGCTTCCGTCACCGGCCTGCTCAACGCCATGGGCCGGCCCCTCCATCTCTTCTGGGGCGGCTATCCGGACAGTGAGCGGCGGGTCTGCCTTTTCCTCCCCGACTGGCTGGAGGAGGAGGACGCCCTCGCCGATCCGGAGGGGCCTGTGGCCGCTGTAGAGGGGAAATTCCCCGCCGAGGCCAAGCTGACCCATCGGGATATTTTGGGCTCCCTGATGGGCCTGGGGCTCACCCGGGCGGCGCTGGGGGACATCCTCCTGCCCCGGCCGGGGCTGTGCCAGGTGGTGGCCCTGCGGGACAGCCTGCCCGTCCTCCTGTCCCAGTGGGAGGGGGCGGGCCGGTGGAAGGCCAGCCTGTCGGAGCTCCCCCTGGACAAGCTGTCCCCCAGCCCGCCCCAGGTGAAGACCATCCGGGATACGGTGGCCGCCCCCCGCCTGGACGCGGTGGCCGCGGCCGGCTTCTCCCTGTCCCGGAGCAAGGCGGCCGCCCTGATTGCTTCGGGGAAGGTATCCCTGAACCACCGAGAATGCCTCAAGGCCGACCGCCAGGTGGCCCAGGGGGACGTAATCACCTGCCGGGGGCTGGGCAAATGCGTGGTGAAAGAGGTCCCCGGCCAGTCCAAAAAGGGCCGCACCATGCTGGTTTTAGAGCGGTATATTTAAAATTCGCAACACTTTGTAGGGGCGGATATGATCCGCCCGCTTCAAAAGGCTGCTGTGTATATCCAGCGGGCGGGTAATACCCGCCCCTACAAGACCTGTCAAATATTGATAAAAGGATGTCCGAATATGCTGGACCACGAACAAGAGCTGCGATTCTGCAAGGCCCGCCGGGGGGCCATCGCCCGGGAGTTCCCCCGGCTGAACCCCGAGCAGCAAAAGGCCGCCCTGGCCACCGAGGGGCCCCTCCTCCTGCTGGCGGGGGCGGGGAGCGGCAAGACCACCGTCCTCATCCACCGCATCGCCAACCTGATGAAGTACGGCCGGGGCTCCGACAGCCAGGAGGTGCCGGAGTCCGCCACCCAGGACGATCTGGCCTTTTTGGAGGAATACGCCAGGACCGGGCTGGGGGATAAGGCACGCCAGGAGCGGCTGTGCCGCCTGGACCCCGCCGCCCCCTGGACCATCCTGGCCATCACCTTTACCAACAAGGCCGCCGGGGAGCTGAAGGACCGGCTGGCCGCCATGCTGGGGCCCTCCGCCAACGATATCTGGGCCAGCACCTTCCACTCCGCCTGCCTGCGCATCCTGCGCCGGGACATCGACAAGCTGGGCTTCTCCTCTTCCTTCACCATCTACGACACCAACGACTCCCTGCGGGTGGTGAAGGATATCCTGAAATCGCTGAACATGGACGACAAGCAGTTCGCCCCCCGTTCGGTGCTGGGGTACATCTCCCGGGCCAAGGACGCCATGAAGCTGGCCCCGGACTATCTGGCCGAGTGCAAGGCGGCGGAGGACTTCCGGCTGACTAAGATCGCCAACGTGTACATGGAGTACCAGCGCCGGCTCTGGGAGGCCAACGCCCTGGACTTTGACGACATCATCCTCCACACCGTCCGGCTCCTCCAGGGCTTTGAGGAGGTTCGGGCCTACTATCAGAGAAAGTTCCGCTATGTACTCATTGACGAGTACCAGGATACCAACAACCTGCAATACCTGCTGGCCTCCACCCTGGCGGGGGGGTACGAGAACTTCTGCGTGGTGGGCGACGACGACCAGTCCATCTACCGCTTCCGGGGGGCCACCATTGAAAACATCCTCTCCTTCGAGAAGCAGTACAGGGGGGCCAGGGTCATCCGCCTGGAGGAGAATTACCGCTCCACCGGCCACATTCTGGACGCCGCCAACGCCGTCATCCGCAACAACCAGGGCCGGAAGGGCAAGGAGCTGTGGACCAGGGCGGGGGCGGGGGAGCCGCTCCATCTGTACACCGCCATGAACGAGAACGACGAGGCCCAGTACGTGGCCGCGAAAATCCTGGAGAACTTCGGCCAGGGCCGGAAGTGGAAGGACCACGCCGTCCTCTACCGGATGAACGCCCAGTCCAACCAGATGGAGCAGGCCTTCAAGCGCAGCGGCGTGCCCTACCGCATCATCGGCGGCACCCGGTTCTTCGACCGGGCGGAGGTGAAGGACGTGCTGGCCTATCTGGCCGTGCTGGACAACCCGGAGGACGACCTGCGCCTGACCCGGATCATCAACACCCCCCCCCGGGGCATCGGGCCCAGGACGGTGGAGGCTGCCCAGGAGGTCGCCCGCCGGGACGAGTCCTCCTTCTACGCCGTCATCGACAACGCCGCCCTCTACCCGGAGCTGCAAAAGGCGGCCAAGCGGCTGGGGGAGTTCACCAAGCTGATCCAGGACCTCTATCAGCTGTTGGCCGACAACCAGCTCACCCTCCCCGCCTTCTTCGAGGAGCTGCTGGTCCGCACCGGCTACGCCGTCATGCTGGAGGGCAAAAACACCGTGGAAGACCGCACCCGCCTGGAGAACGTGCGGGAACTCCTCACCTCCATCAACAGCTATCTGGAGAACCGGGCCGACCCGGAGGAGAGCCTGGCCGACGCCCTCCACGGCTTTCTGGACGAGACAGCCCTGTACACCGACCTGGACAACCACGACCCCAGCCAGGACTGCGTGGTGATGATGACCATGCACGCCGCCAAGGGGCTGGAGTTCCCGGTGGTCTTTGTGGTGGGGGCGGAGGAGGGCATCTTCCCCGGCATCCGGGCCATCGGCGAGGCGGAGGAGATGGAGGAGGAGCGCCGGCTGTGCTACGTGGCCATGACCCGGGCCAGAGAACAGCTCTACCTCACCTGCGCCAGCCAGCGGATGCTTTTCGGCCGCACCAGCTCCAACCGGCCCTCCCGGTTTGTGGAGGAGATCCCCCCCGAGCACCTGGAGCGCTCCGGAAAGACCTTCCTTTCCGACCTGGGCGGAGGAGAGTGGGGCGGCATGCCCAGCCGCTCCTCCGGCTATGGGGGCTACGGCCAGCGCCCCGCCTATGGAGCGGGGCGTGTGGGCTACAGCGCAAATAGGCCTTCCCCCAGCGGGGGGAAGGGGGGCGGTGTTGGGCAGGCCCCCACCACCCGGCTGCGCCGGGAGCCCCCCCACAAGGGGGTGGCCGGTTCCTCCCTCCAGCTGGCCAAGGGGGATATGGTCAGGCACAAGGCCTTCGGCCAGGGGATGGTGCTGTCCGTCCAGGCTATGGGGGGCGACGCCCTGGTGGAGATCGCCTTCGACAACGTGGGCACCAAACGGCTGATGCTCAAAGCCGCCGCCGCCCATATGACCAAGGAATAAATGGAAGCCCACCGCGGAGGAAAGGCCCCCTTGCGAAAGGAGGTGGCTGGGGGATTCCGGTATATTGGAAGCTCTCCTGTTAACGGAATCCCCCCGCCCCCTGCGGGGGCACCCCCCTTTGGCAAGGGGGGCTTGGGTGCTTGAAGGCCCCGGTCCTGCTCCAAAAGGCCCCCTTGTTAAAGGGGGCTGGCAGCGGCGCAAGCCGCTGACTGGGGGATTCCGGTTCATCGAAAACCTTCCTTAAAGCCTGTAGGGCGCGACGGCCCGGCGCGCCGCCTTGCATAGGGCCTTTCCGTTAAAACGGCGCGCCGGAGGCGTCGCGCCCTACAGATTTCCTGCAATTGGAGCGCTTTTCTTCCACCCTCCCCTTTTTGACAGCCTGAAACGGGCGGCCGCTGGCCGTCCGTTCACAATTTCATGCGGGTCCTCCCAAAAAATTTAAAAAGATATTTGTTTTTCTTCACGCTTTTTTCATAATTAGGCGATACTATAGGTACTGACCAAGGGATACAGCCTTTATCAATGCTTTGAAAGGAGCGTTTTACCATGGAAGAATTCAATTTTTACAACAGCGAGAACGACGGCTATCGGGGCGGCTTCGGGGACTATGTGGACCCCGTCCCCAACACCCCCTTCCAGCCCGGGTCCCGGCCGCCGAAGAAAAAGAGCGGCGCGGCCAAGGTTGTGGCCCTGGTGCTGGCCTGCACCATCGCCGGCGGCGGCGCGGGCGTGGGGGGCGCTTACCTCTATAACCAGCTGTCCGGGTCCGGAAACACCACCACCATCTATGAGGAGGACCGGCCCAAGGTCCAGACCGTGCTGAACACCAACAACGGCCAGCCCATGACGCCGGAGCAGCTCTACGCCGCCAACCTGGCCTCCTGCGTGGGCATCACGGTAAACACCACGGTGAACATCTTCGGCCAGACCAGCACCTCCGCCGCTTCCGGCTCCGGTTTTGTCCTCAGCCAGGACGGCTACATCGCCACCAACTACCACGTCATCGAGAGCGCCGCCAAGGACGAGTCCGTCACCATTCAAGTGTCCTTCGCCGACGGCAAGAAGTACGACGCCAAGCTCATCGGGGGCGAAAAGGACAACGACGTGGCCGTGCTGAAAATCGAGGCTTCCGGCCTGACCCCCGCCACCCTGGGGGACAGCTCCAAGCTGGTGGTGGGCGAGAGCGTCTACGCCATCGGCAATCCCTTGGGCGAGCTGACCTACTCCCTCACCGACGGCCTGGTGTCCGCCCTGGACCGGCTCATCACCACCGGCGAGAACGGGGACACCACCACCTTGAACGTCCTCCAGACCAACTGCGCCATCAACCCGGGCAACTCCGGCGGGCCCCTCTTTGACAGCTACGGCAATGTCATCGGCATCACCACCGCCAAGTATACCCAGTCCTCCTCCGGCGTCAGCGCCGAGGGCCTGGGGTTTGCCCTGCCCATCAACGACGTGAAGAACATCCTGGCCGACCTCATCTCCCACGGCTACGTCACCGGCAAGCCCTACATGGGGGTCCAGGTGATGGACGTCTCCTCTGAGGCCCAGCGCTACGGCATCACCGCCGGCGCGGCGGTCAGCTATGTGGCCGAGGGCTCCTGCGCCCAGAAGGCCGGCCTTCAGGCCAACGACATCATCACCGCCATCGACGACACCGCCATCGACTCCTCCTCCGCCCTCACCGCCGCCCTGTCCACCGGCTATAAGGCCGGGGACACCGCTTCCCTGACGGTGATCCGCAACCAGCAGGAGGTGAAGCTGAGCATTACCTTCGACGAGAAGAACGCCCAGACCGAAGCCAACAACCAGATCCAGCAAAACAGCCAGCAGCAGCAACAGCAGCCCTCCCAGGGCGGCGGCTACTACTATCAGTGGCCCTTCGGGAATATGTTCCCGTGGTAAATTTCCGCTTGCGTTTGCGAGAGGACTATAGTATAATAACCATTGCCAACGAGCTATGAGGAGTTCCAGGCTTTATACAAAAACCCCCGGAGAGGTGCATCTCTCCGGGGGCTTTTTGTGGGCTTACTGTCCCTTTCCATGCCGGTCAAGCCACTTGCAGATGTAGTAACAGAGGATGCCTGCCGCAACCGACACGAGGAAATTTATGAGGAGCTCCATTGGCTTTACACCCCCTCTCTGTTGCCAGATTGGGTGGGGCAGCAGACTGATTGTAACAGGATTTGACAAAATCCGCAAGTATGGAGCGTCCATATTCTTTTCCGTCTCATAAATTTGGAAAGTTCCTGGAAATACCGGCCAGCGCACCATGTAGGGCAAGGGCTCTGCCCTTGCCTGATTCTGTCCCTATTTTATGATAGGCAGGGGTAGAACCCCTGCCCCACACGACGTACCCGCAAATGCCCTCGAGATTTATGAGACGGGCGTGCCGCGGGCTGTCTTTTGCTTGATAATTTAGCGTGATTATGCTAAAATAGATGTGGGAGGTTGATACTATGAAAATGATCCGGCCAGTCTCTGATTTGAGAAACAATTTCGCGGATATCTCCAAAACGGTCCATGAGACGGCTCAGCCTGTCTTTCTGACAAAAAACGGCTACGGAGACATGGTGGTTTTGAGCATGGAAGCCTTTGAGTCCCTGCAATTTGACAGTGAGGTCTACTCTAAGCTCCGGGAGGCGGAGCGGGAGGCGGAGCTGACCGACAGGCGCTACTCCTCCAAGGAGGTATTAAAGGCGATGCGGGAAGCCATTGGAGGGGAGCCGGTTGTATAAGCTGGAGTATTTGCCCGTGGCCCGGAGGGACCTGGTGGACATCGCAAGATATGTCAGCGGGGTGCTGGGCAGCCCTGGCGCCGCGGAACGCCTGGCCCTGGAGCTGGTGGAAGCGGCGGAGGGGATTTTACGGTTTCCCTATGCCAACCCTGTATATTTGCCCATCCGGCCCCTCAAGCGGGAATACCGGAAATGCATGGCGGGGAATTATCTGATCCTCTATTGGGCCGAGGAGGAAAAGAAGCTGATCACCGTGGCCCGCGTGGTCTACGCAAGGCGAAATTATGATTTATTGCTGGGAGTGACCGACAAAGGATGGACAATCCCGAAAAAACAGGTATAATAATAAAGTGATAGATTGGGCGCCGTTTGAAAAATGGAAATATGCACAATGGTGAGGAATTTTTTCACCAGACAAACACAATTTTTCACAGGAATACTGGATGTATTTCAAGAAAAATTGGGGCAGTATGGTGGAAAAAGGACCGCCACTGGGGCGTATTGACATTTTTCAAACAAGCCTTATACAGAAGAGGGATACAACTATGGAAATTAACGGACAAACTGTCAGCGGGACAGCACGCTACCAAGAGATGGGCCTTTCCCCCCAGCTGATGCGGGCCATTGAGAAGAAGGGCTATGTGGAGGCCACCCCCATTCAGACCGGGGCCATCCCCTGCTTTATGGACTGGAAGGACGTCATCGCCAAGGCCCCCACGGGCACCGGCAAGACCTTCGCCTTCGGCATCCCCATGGTGGAGCACACCGACCCCGCTGCGGACTATGTTACCGGCCTGGTGCTGGCCCCCACCCGGGAGCTGGCCATCCAGATCCAGGACGAGCTGCGGGACCTGTGCGCCTTTAAGGAGGGGGTCCGGGTGGTGTGCCTTTACGGCGGCCAGCCCATCGGCGGGCAGATCAACCAGCTGAAGAAAAAGCCCCAGATCGTCGTCGCCACCCCGGGGCGGCTGATGGACCACATGAAGCGGCGCACCGTCCGGCTGGACAGGGTGGAGACGGTGGTGCTGGACGAGGCCGACCGGATGCTGGACATGGGCTTCGTCCGGGACGTAACCCACATCCTGGACCAGATGCCCAACCGGAAGAATCTGGGGATGTTCTCCGCCACCATCTCCCGGGAGGTGCTGGACATCTCCTGGGTCTACCAGCGGGAGCCGGTGGAGATCACCGTCCAGGCCGACCCGGAGAACCGGCCCGACATTGCCCAGTACCGCCTGGACGCCGACCGGGGGGAGAAGGCGGACATCATGGCCCGCCTGCTGGAGATGGGGGGCTATGAGCGGGTCATCGCCTTCTGCAACACCAAGAACATGGCCGACCGGCTGGCCGGGCTGCTGGAGATGCGGGGCGTCTCCTGCGAAGCCATCCACGGCGACATCACCCAGTCCCTCCGGGAGCGGACCTTGAAAAAGTTCCGGGACGGAAAGCTCCGGGTGCTGGCCGCCACCGACGTGGCCGCCCGGGGGCTGGACATCGACGATGTGGACGCCGTATTCAACTACGACGTCCCCGACGAGAACGAGTACTACATCCACCGCATCGGCCGCACCGGCCGGGCCAAGCGCCACGGGGTGGCCTTCTCCCTGGTGTCCACCGTCGCTGAGGGCCTGCGCCTGGACGATATCGCCAAATCCACCGGCAGCCAGATCAGAGCGGTCTACTTCAACGAAAAGGGCGACCTGGTGGCCGCCGTGGAGGCGCAATGAGGAAAAAGCCCGGACATTTCTGGCTGGATTTCTTCGCCTGCTTCCTCATCCCCGCCTACACCCTCCTGTTCGCCGGGAGCGTACAGTGGTTCGGCACCAATTTCTCCGTCATCGCCGTCACCGGGCCCGACCACTACCGGGGCTTCATCTACTGGGGCGTGCTGGCCGGAGGGTACTTCTTCGTCATGCTGAGCAGGCTGGCCTTCACCCTCCCCGCCCGGTGGGAGCGGGTGCTGGCGCGGCTTCTGGCGGTGTGCGCCGTGCTGTCCCTGGCCTACGCCCTGGCCATCCCCTACCTGCCCCAGTATTTTCCCCGGTACGCCGCCCTCCATGTGGCGCTGGCCGCCGGGGCCTGCGTGCTGCTGATGGTGGATTTGCAGTTTATCATCCTGGTCCACCGCCGCCGGCGCCCGGCCCGCTGGAAAGGAGTAATGCGTTTCTGCTGGTTGATGGTCTTCGGCTGCGCCGCGCTCTTTCTCATCCCCATGATGGTGACCACCGCCCTGGAGGTGTTCTTCACCATCTCCGCCGCCCTGCTGGCCCGGAAGACCTGGCTGCTGGCGGGAAATTGAAAAATTACCTCTCGCGCGGATTGGTTTGGGCTTACCGGACTTTGCGATATGGCCGCCATGCTGAAATTTTAATCATTCTTTCATCTTATCCCTATTGTATTTTCAATCCCCGCGGCGTATTATGAACACAGAAAGACACCCCAAACCAATTTGAGAAGGAGCGATATATAATGGGAAGCAAGAGATTATACCGGACTGAGGGCCCCTACAAGATGCTCTGCGGCGTATGCGGCGGAATCGCGGAGTACTTCGACATCGACCCCACCCTGGTGCGGGTGGGCTGGGTCGTCGCCTTTTTCTGCGGCACCTTCGGTTTTTGGGCCTATCTGATCTGCGCGCTGATCATGCCGAAGAAGAGCGACATCTACCCCGGCTATTGAGCCAGGCGTCCGGATTGACTGAAATCTTGCGTAATGAACAAAAACAGCCGTTTCTTTTTGTGGAAACGGCCGTTTTTTTGTGCTCCCCTCTGCCAGCTACAGCCATTTCGTTGTGGTAACCTCCACAAAAGAAATGCTTTACACCTGAGCGTTTTATGGTATGATATACATATCAGAGCACCCACGGAGCCTTTGTTTTCCATAAATGAAGGATTTCCGTCAAAACCACAGACACCCACATATTATTTAGGAGGAATGCCGCTATGAACAAGTACATTGAGAAGGTCCTGAACGATACCCGCGCCAAGAACGCCAACGAGCCCGAGTTCCTGCAGACCGTGGAGGAGGTCCTCTCCTCTCTGGAGCCCGTGATCGACGCCCACCCCGAGTATGAGAAGGCCGCCCTGCTGGAGCGGATGGTGGAGCCCGAGCGGACCATCGAGTTCCGTGTCACCTGGGAGGACGACAACCACGTTTGGCAGGTCAACCGCGGCTACCGCGTGCAGTACAACGGCGCCCTGGGCCCCTACAAGGGCGGTATCCGTTTCGACCCCTCCGTCAACCTGTCCATCATCAAGTTC
>JAAWNI010000047.1 GCA_022798855.1 Lawsonibacter sp.
CACAGGAATCCTTTGTGGATTTCAAGATTTTTTAACGCCGCAAGGCGGCAAAAGGCCCGTCCAGACGGTCGTTTGAGATTGTGAATACAGGTTCTTAAAGCCCCCTTTTAGCAAGGGGGGCTTGCACGCTGCGGCGGGAACGAGAGATCATTGTTTAAAGGAGAGCGCTATGAGCGAATTATTTGAAAAATCTATGGCCACCCTGGAGCTGCCCCGTGTGCTGGAGCTGCTGTCCGGGTGCGCCGTCACCGACGAGGGCCGGGAGCGGGCGCTGGAGCTGCGCCCCATGGCCGACATGGACGACGTAAAACGGGCCCAGGCGGAGACCAGCGCCGCTGTGAAGCTGCTGGTCCTCCGGGGGACCCCCGGCTTCGCGGGCATTAAGCCGGTGGCTGCCAGCCTCCAGCGGGCGGACATGGGGGGCAGCCTGAACACCAGGGAGCTGTTGGAGATCGCCGCCGTCCTCCGGGCGGCCCGCACCGCTTCCGACTACGGGGCGGGGGAGGAGAAGACCCCCATCTCCCACCTGTTCCATGCCCTTACTACCAACCGCTTCCTGGAGGACACCATCACCAACTCCATCGTGGGGGAGGACGAGCTGGCCGACTCCGCCAGCCCGGAGCTGGCTTCCATCCGGCGGCACATGCGGGCCACCGAGTCCAAGGTGCGGGACATCCTGCAAAAGCTCATCTCCTCCAACCAGTCCAAGTATTTGCAGGAGTCCATCATCACCATCCGCTCCGACCGGTACGTGGTGCCGGTGAAGTCGGAGCACAAAAACGCCATCCCCGGCCTGGTCCACGACGTGTCCTCCTCCGGCTCCACCTTCTTCATCGAGCCTATGGGGGTGGTGAAGGCCAACAACGAGCTGCGGGAGCTGCTGGCCAAGGAGAAAAAGGAGATCGAGCGCATTTTGGCCGAGCTGTCCGCCCAGTGCGCCGCCCACAAGGTCGACATCGCCGAGGACTACCAGCTCCTCATCTGGCTGGACGCCATCTTTGCCCGGGCCAAGCTGTCGCTAAAGCTGGAGTGCACCGAGCCCCGGCTGTCTGACAAATATTTGCGCCTGCGGGGGGCCAGGCACCCCCTGCTGGACCCGAAAAAGGCGGTGGCCAACGACCTGGAGCTGGGGGAGCGGTTCGACACCCTGGTCATCACCGGCCCCAACACCGGCGGCAAGACGGTCACCTTAAAGACCCTGGGCCTGATCACCCTTATGGCCCAGTGCGGCCTGCACATCCCCGCCAAGGACGATTCCACCGTCCGGGTGTTCTCCCGGGTGCTGGCCGACATCGGCGACGAGCAGTCCATCGCCCAGTCCCTGTCCACCTTCTCCTCCCACATGACCAACATCGTGGGCATCCTGGACGAGGCGGACGGCGACACCCTCATCCTCTTCGACGAGCTGGGGGCGGGCACCGACCCGGTGGAGGGGGCCGCCCTGGCGGCGGCCATCATCGAGTCCGCCCGGGGCATCGGGGCCCAGGTGGCGGCCACCACCCACTACGCCGAGCTGAAGGTGTACGCCATGACCACCCCCGGGGTGGAGAACGCCTCCTGCGAGTTCAACGTGGAGACCCTGGCCCCCACCTACCGGCTGGTGCTGGGCATCCCCGGCAAGTCCAACGCCTTTGCCATCTCCCGGCGGCTGGGCCTGCCCGAGTATATCATCGAAAAGGCCGCCGCCCGTCTGGACGCGGAGAACGTCCGGTTTGAGGATGTGCTCACCCGTCTGGACCAGCAGCGGCAGGAGATGGAGCGGGAGCGGGCCGAAGCCCGCCGGCTCAAGCTGGACATGGAGCAGAGTGCGGAGAAGGCCCGGGAGTACCGGGAGAAGCTGGAAGCCGAGCGGGCCAAGGTGGTGGAGAAGGCCAACGCCGAAGCCCGGGCCATCATCGAGGAAGCCCGCGCCGCCAGCGACCTGGCCTTGGCCGAGCTGAAGGAGCTGAAAAAGCGCCAGGACCTGGACTGGCAGCAGGTGAACGACGGACGGGCGGAAGCCCGCCGCCTTCTGAACGAAGCGGAGCGGAACATCGGCGGCGGCGCCCCGGAGGTGGAGCCGCCGCCCCCCACCCGCCCCGCCCAGAAGGGGGACACGGTGGAGCTGGTGTCCATGGGCACGAAGGCCACCGTGCTGTCGGTGAACAAGGACGGCTCCCTCCAGCTCCAGGCCGGCATTTTGAAGATCTCCGCCAAGCAGGAGGAGGTGCGGGTGGTGGAGGGGGAGACTCAAGCCCAGAAGGATGTCCGGCGCATCATCGCCCGGGCGGAGCACACCCTGCGCACCGCCGCCGTCCCCAGCCAGGTCGACCTGCGGGGCATGATGACCGACGAAGCCATCGCCAACCTGGAGCGCTTCCTGGACACCGCCATGATGGGCAAGCTGGAGACGGTCACCATCATCCACGGCAAGGGCACCGGCGCGGTGCGCTCCGCCGTGCGGACCTATTTGAAGCGCAGCCGCTATGTGAAGTCCTTCCGCCCCGGCCGCTACGGCGAGGGGGAGGACGGGGTCACCGTGGCGGAGCTGAAATAGAGCGCCTTATCCCCGTTTCCAGCTGGCCCCGCCGGGCAGGTCGGTGACCACGATGCCCTGGGCCTTGAGCTCGTCACGGATGCGGTCGGCCTCGGCGAAGTTTTTCGCCTTTTTGGCCTCGTACCGGGCCATGACCTGGGCGTCGATGGCGGGGTCGCCCTCGCCGGTGATGGCGTACCCCCCCTGGGAGGAGGTCTGCTGCTTCTTCCGCTCCTCCCGGGCCTGGGCGGCCTTGTCCAGAAGGGACAGGGAGAGCACCTGGTCGAAGCTGTCCAGAATGGCCAGCCGGGTGGCGCCGTTGGCCTTGGCCTTGAGGGCGTCGTAGAGGGCGGTGATCCCCAGGGCGGTGTTCAGGTCGCCGCCCACCTGGGCCCGGAATTTCTCCCTGTACTCCGCCGCCACGGCCTCGTCCACGGGGCCGTCGGCGGGGTCCAGGGCGGCGATTTTGGCGATGAGCTTCTGGAAGGCGGCCGAGGCGTTGTCCAGGTTCTCCCAGGAGAAGACCAGCCCCTTGCGGTAGTGGCTCTGGAGGCAGAAGAAGCGGTACACGATGGGGTCGTAGCCCTTCTCCTCCAGCAGGGAGACGGTGAGGAACTCCCCCTTGGACTTGGACATCTTGCTGTTGTCGGCGGTAGCCAGGTGGTGGACATGGAACCACTGTTTGCACCAGGGGTGGCCGATATAGCTCTCAGACTGGGCGATCTCGTTGGTGTGGTGGGGGAAGGCGTTGTCCACCCCGCCGCAGTGGAGGTCCAGGTACTCGCCGTTGTATTTGAGGGAAATGCCGGAACACTCGATATGCCAGCCGGGGTAGCCCACCCCCCAGGGGGAATCCCATTTCAGGGCCTGGTCCTCGAACTTGGACTTGGTGAACCAGAGGACAAAGTCGTTCTTGTTCCGCTTGTTTACGTCCTCCTCCACGCCCTCCCGGACGCCCACCGCCAGGTCCTCCTCGTCGTGGGCGTTGAAGACGTAGTACCGCTCCAGCTTGGAGGTGTCAAAGTACACGTTGCCCCCGGCCGCGTAGGCAAAGCCCTTGTCCAGCAGGCCCTGGACAAGCTTGATAAACTCGTCGATGAGCCCAGTGGCGGGCTGGACCACGTCGGGAGTCTTGATGTTCAGCTTGCGGCAGTCCTCAAAAAAGGCGTCGGTGTAGTACTGGGCGATCTCCATCACCGTCTTGTGCTCCCGGCGGGCCCCCTTGAGCATCTTGTCCTCGCCGGTGTCGGCATCGCTGGCCAGGTGGCCCACGTCGGTGATGTTCATGACCCGGTTCACGTCGTAGCCTTCGTAGCGCAGGAACTTCTCCAGTACGTCCTCCATGATGTAGGAGCGCAGGTTGCCGATGTGGGCGAAGTGGTACACCGTGGGGCCGCAGGTGTACATCTCCACACGGCCGGGGGTGTGGGTGGTGAATTCTTCCTTTTTGTGGGTGGCGGAATTGTATAATTGCATAGCTTTCATCCTCCGTTTTGTAGGGCGTGACCACTGGGCACGCCGTTTTTTGTTATAGGGCGGCGCGCCGAGGCCGCCGCGCCCTGCCCCGTATCATAAAAATTTACTCGTGCAGCTCCAGGGGCAGGCCGTCCGGGTCGTGGAAGAAGGTGAATTGCCGCTGGCTGTAGGTGTCCCAGCGGATGGGCTCACATTCGATGCCCAGAGCCTTCAGCTGGAGCACGGCGGCCTGGATGTCGTCCACCCGGAAGGCCAGGTGGCGCAGGCCCTGGGCTTCCGGGGCGCTGAGCCGGGCGGGGGCGTTGGGAATGGCGAAAATCTCCAACTCGCTGTCCCCAAAGCGCAGGTCCAGCTTCCAGTCCCCACGGTCCTCCCGGAAGTTCTCCCGCAGAATGGGAAAGCCCAGCTTCTCCACGTAGAACTCCTTGGCCTTTTCGTAGTCCGAGACGATGATGGCCACATGGTGCATTTGATTGAACAGCATAGTTTTCTCCTCTCTTTGCGGGGCGGATATGCTCCGCCCGTGTATCATGATTGGTGTATTGTTTCCTCTTCTTTCAAGCGCCCCGCTAAATAATCCAGGGAAACGCCGTAAAAATCGGCGATTCTGGCCGCGACAGAAAGCGTCGGCTCAGATTCCATGTATTCATATTTTTGGTACGCGCGAAGTGAAATTCCGATTTCCTTTGCCGCAAAAGCCTGTGAAACTCCTCTGCTTTTTCGCAGGGAGATGATACGTTCAGAAAAAACAGACATTTTATAACACTCCTCTTGACAACGCACGAAAATGCGTGTATTGTATAGAAAACGCACTATCGTGCGATATTCAAGGAGGGAGACTCATGGAAAACTTGATTGATACGCTTGCCATATATGCCGCCGAAAACCTAATTCCCCGTTTCCAGGAAGAAACCGCCGCGCAGACACGGGCCGCTTGGCGTGAGGTAAATCAACTGGCCGGCCAGCTAAAGGCCTTGGGGCCAGAAGCGGAGGAATGGGTTGAAGCATTAAAGTTAGAACTGTTGAAGATTGACACCAACCATGAACGTGCCACCCTTCTCTCGGGTATCTCTATCGGCCTGGAGCTGGGGCGGTTATAAATATGCGTTTTTGATTCCTTCTGAAATGCGACCGGACGTAGGGCGGGACGGCTTCGGCCCGCCGCGGCTCCAAGACAGCTCCGGGGAACGGCGCGCCGGGTCGTCGCGCCCTACATAGGCTCCCCCAGCCCCTCCATGACCTCCATCAGGGCGGCGTAGCTCTCCTCAGTGGCCCCGCCGTAGAGGGCCTGATAGCCGCCATCTCCCATGTCCATGATAACCACCAGATTGTCGGGGCGGTTGCTGTAAAAGGTGGTTTCAGTGACGAACCAGTTTCTCAGAACAGCAGACCGTTTCTCCAGTTTGGCCTGGACTATTACCATATCCTTGGCAGACAGCTCATAGAATTCCTCCGGGTTGTACTCCAACTGCCAAACACCCTCGTAAAGCAGGGCGGCCTCCAGGAATTCACTGGTCGTGGGAGCAGACAGCTCCCATGGGCCGTCCTTCCCTCTTCTAAGATACACCGGCGGGTCGGGCAGAGTTAAATCCTCCCGCCGGATATACGCCAAGTAGACGCTCTGATTCTCATTGAGCAAAAGCAGATCGTCATCTTCCGCCAGATGTTTCCATTTCTGGAAATCTGCTGGAAAAATCCAGTTGTCCTGGACATAGTTCAGTTGCGGCATACGGCCAAAGGTCCTCCAAAACTCCTCCACCACGGTGGGGAGGGCACCAAAAATTTCCCGCACCGCGCCGATCTCCTCCTCGGTACAGCCCTGGGGCTGGTCGATGCCGTAGAGGTCGCGGACAAGCTCCCGCAGTTCCATCTTGCAAGCTCCTTCCTGTAGGGGCGGCCTGCGGCCGCCCGTGTTTTATCATTTGCGCCCTATGTATGCGGGCGGCCACAGGCCGCCCCTACGCCTTTCTTTCCAAATATTTCTCATCCAGCAGCTTTTCCACCAGCTCCAGCCGGGCGTTGATGGCGGACAGCTTCTCCAGGGTGGGGTTGTTGACGCTGGTCTGGTCCACGTCGTCGGCGTAGTGGGTGGAGCGGCCGGCGATGCGGACGATCTGGGCAGGGATGCCTACAGCGGTGGCGTCCTCCGGCACCTCGGACAGCACCACGGCGTTGGCGGCGATGCGGGCGTTGTCCCCCACCTTGAAGGGCCCCAGCACCTTGGCCCCGCAGGAGATGAGCACGTTGTTCCCGATGGTAGGGTGGCGCTTGCCCTGGTCCTTGCCGGTGCCCCCCAGGGTGACCCCGTGGTAGATGAGTACGTCGTCCCCCACCTCGGCCGTCTCGCCGATGACGATGCCCATGCCGTGGTCGATGACGAACCGCCGGCCGATCTTGGCCCCGGGGTGTATCTCGATGCCCGTCCAGAACCGGGACCACTGGGAGACGGCCCGGGCCAGAAACCTCCAGCCGCGGCGGTACAGCCAGTGGGCCAGCCGGTGGTACAGGGTGGCGTGGACCCCCTGGTACAGCAGGAAAATCTCCAGCTTGGACCGGGCCGCCGGGTCCCGGCGCTGGTAGGCCTCCAAAGTTTCGTTTAACGCTTTGAACATGGTATGTGATTACCTCCAGTAGGGGCGGCCCGCACGCCGCTCCCTGTCTCAAAATGCCCCAAGACAAATAAAAAACGCCCTCATGCCCATGGCATAAGAGGCGATCGCTCGCGGTTCCACTCTCATTTTTTACTCAACTGGCCGCTATCGGGGCCAAACCGGGCAGCATTACCCGCCGCGCTCCCGGACGCACTTCACATCCCCCGCCGCAGACCCCCTTGCAGCCAGTGGGGGCCCTCTCTGTCCGCCGGTCGGGACGCTACTTTTCCGTTCCCTGCGCTGATAGTATAGTATATTAGCATTTTGCCCGGTTTGTGTCAAGAGGAAAAGCAATTGAGGGAGTGTCCTACCGCGCATTTTATTGCGCTCACGCGAATTGGCGTGCTCTGTAGGGGCGCACAGTGTGCGCCCGCAGGCGGACAATGTCCGCCCCTACATAAAAATCTGCGAATTAGGCCCTCCCAGAGATTGAGGGCGCGCCCGGATTCCGTCCGCAGAAGAACCGCGCTTCCGGGAGGGCTTGCGCATCCCGGGCCAAGGGGGTAAAATGTAAGAAATCCGTAAGAGAAAACCCACTGACTTTGTAAGAAGTTTTTGATATCCTAACCACAGCAGCGAGGAAGGAGCAGACCCGATGAGCGAGACGCGAGAGACGATCCTGGTGGTGGACGACGACAGGGAGATTGTAGGGGCCATCGCCGCGGCGCTGGAGAAGGAGGGCTACCGGGTCCTCCGGGCCTACGACGGCATGGAAGCGCTGGACAAGGCGGTGGACCCCCAGCTTCGGCTGATACTGATGGACGTGATGATGCCCAGGCTGGACGGGCTGTCCGCCGTGCTCCGCATCCGGGAGCGGCGGAACCTGCCCATTATCGTGCTGTCGGCCAAGAGCGAGGAGAGCGACAAGGTGCTGGGGCTCAGCATGGGGGCGGACGACTACGTCACCAAGCCCTTTGGGGTCCAGGAGCTGGTGGCCAGGGTGCGCAGCCAGCTGCGGCGGTACACCCGCCTGGGGGACGTGAACACCGGGCCGGACGGGGTGATCCGCAGCGGCCGGCTGGCCTACGACCCTGCCGCCCGCACCCTCACCGCCGACGGCGACCCGGTGAAGCTGACCAACATCGAGACGGGCATCGTCGACCTGCTCATGCGCAACCTGGACCGGGTATTCCCCTCCGAGGAGATCTACCGCCGGGTGTGGGGGGAGGAGGCCTGGTCCTCAGAGAACACCGTGATGGTGCACATCCGGCGCATCCGGGAGAAAATTGAGCTCAATCCTCGTGAGCCAGACTATTTAAAGGTGGTGTGGGGCATTGGATATAAAATGGAAAAAAAGTAAAGCGGTTTTGGGGGCTTTGGCCTTCATCGCGGGAATCTCTCTGCTTCTGGAGGGGGCGCTGTACTTTGGCTCGACCTTCTCCTCCTCCAGCGGACGGCAGTGGATTGAGGACAGCTTCCAGCAGGATTTTCGAAACACCCAGGAGTTCCGAAGCTACATTAGCAGACATCTGGAGCTGTTCATCTCCATGGGGGCCGGGGAAGACGTCTACAACAATGGCGGGACCCGCCCGGAGGGAGGGCAAGACGGCATCAGCGCCCGGCGGGGCCGCATCCAGGCCCTCCATGAGTCCATGAAGGAGGACAAAAATATCCTCTACTCGGTGGGGATGGTCTGGGACGCCTCCGACCTGTCCGAGACTAAAATCATGTCCTCCGGTGAGGTTTACTCCGTGGTAGACGGCGAAAAAGAGTACCTGTACGACGTGCTGTACAGCAACTCCGACGCCATGAAAGCCCACCCCAAGCCTGAAAGCCTGCCCCAGGGCTACGGCTTCCTCCTCCACTTCGACGGCGAGAAGGTCCACATCCTCCAGGACGGGGTGGAGCTGGACGTCTACGGCGACGGCTATTACCGCTACGACGGGCAGAACACGGACCAGTGGTATGTCCCCGGCTACGAGAACTTCACGGTGGATGAGGCGGGCAGCCATGTGTGGGTAACCATGGCGGTCATTGACGAGCCCCAGGTATTTATCAAGGGCAGCTACGCCCAATCCACCACCTACCAGTATAACCAGCTGTATTATATCAAGCAGAACCTGGCCGGCAGCCGGGCCGAGTTTATCGGCCATCAGATCCGCATGGGGGTGGGCGGAGCCCTGTTCCTGGCCTACCTCCTCCTGCGGAAGAGCAAAAAGCGGGCGGACATGGCCCTGGCCCGGGGGACGGGGCGGCTCTGGTTTGAGGTCAAGCTTCTGGCGGCGGCGGCCCTGGTGTTCTGCTGTATGCCCCGGGTCGAGTATTTGGGGGATATCTGGCAGGAGCTGGCCTACAGCTATGCCGATGCCTCCAATGCCGCCTACGCCATCCCTGGGGTCAATATCAACGGCGACACCGTCGCCCAAATGGAGGAGCGGGGAATCAGCTACGAGGAGTGGCTGGAAATCTCCGCCCAGCTGGAGGAACAGAATATTGATTTCGAGGAGTGGCTGGAGGACTCTGATCTTTCCTATGAGGCGTCCATCCAGCAAGAAGCCGCTGTCAGTTTCGGCACGGCGGTGACTGTCCTCCGGGAAAACGCCGGCTGGCTGCTGCAGGAGTACCTTCGAGAACTGAGCGGCTTCACAGCCAACGTGCTGGCCATCTTCTGGGGGCTGTATCTGCTGATTTTCAATGACTGGCGGTATAATCGACGGCCCTGGAGACGAGGAGTTATCGCCATGCTGGCCGCCTGGGGGTTGAATCAGCCCATTCAGAAGCGGCTGAGCCGAGTGTGCGGCGTTACCGCAATGACGCTCCTCCTGCTGGGGGCGGTCAACCTGAACCTGCTGGTCTACTGCGCAAGTTATCGGGGCAGTGCGCCGCTGTCCATGGCCTGGGCCATCATCACCCCCGCCGCCCTGCTGATGCTGGTCTGTGCGGTCCTGATCTGGCGGCTGTGCAGGTTGTGGACCGACCTGGGGGCGGTGGCGGACCAGGCCTCAGCCGTTCGGGCGGGCGAGCTGGAAAGGGAATCGACCTTACAGGAGGACAGCGACCTGTATCAGCTGGCCGACGACCTGAACCACATCCGCCAGGGCCTGCACCAGGCGGTGGAGGAGCGCACCCACAGCGAGCGGATGAAGGTGGAGCTGGTGACCAACGTGTCCCACGACCTGAAAACCCCCCTCACCTCCATCATCAGCTACACCGAGCTTCTCTCCCAGGAGCCCCTGGAGCCCCCGGCCAGCGAGTACGTGGCCATCCTGGGGGAGAAGGCCCAGCGGCTGAAAGCCATGGTCCAGGACGTGTTTGAGGTGAGCAAGGCAGCTTCGGGACAACTCCCCGTAAAACTGGAACAGCTTGATTACGCCCGGTTATTGCGCCAGACCCTGGCCGACATGGCCCAGTCCATCGAGGACAGCGGCCTGACCCTGCGGACCTCCATCCCAGACCGGGAGTTTCCCATCACCGCCGACAGCGACCGGCTGTACCGGGTTTTCCAAAACCTCATCGGCAACGCCTTGAAGTACTCCCTGCCCGGCTCCAGGGTCTACCTGGCCCTGGCCTTGGACGGCGGAGACGCCGTGGCCAGCATCAAGAACACCTCCGCCACCGAGCTGAAGCCCGGCACCGACTACACCGCCCGCTTCGTCCGGGGGGACGAGAGCCGCTCAGACGGCGGCTCCGGCCTGGGGCTGTCCATCGCTGAGTCCTTCACCCGGGCCTGCGGCGGGGCCCTCACCGTCACCACCGAAGCCGACCTGTTTACCGCCGTGGTCAGCTTCCCTTTAGCGGAGTAATAAAAAAGAGCCCCCTTGCCCGGGAGCGTTGAATTCGGAAAACTTCTATGTAGGGGCGCATAGCATGCGCCCGCGGGCGGCTGATAGCCGCCCCTACAGAGCTCCGGAAACAACGCCCCGTCAAGGGGGCTTTTTTGCGTCTCTTACAGCTTGTCGATCTCCTCCTGCTCCACCGTCTTGATGCCCCGGGCGGCCAGGGCGGCGGTGGCGGCGGCGTTGTCCTCCACCCGGAAGATCATATAGGCGTGGTCCACGTCCCTGCCGCCCAGGAAGGCGTACATATACTCCACATTCACCTTAGCGTCGGTGAGGGCCTGGAGGACCTTGTTCAGCCCGCCGGGCACGTCGGGGATGGCCACCCCCAGCACGGGGGTGATGTTGTTGATAAAGCCGGACTCTTTCAGGACGGTGGTGGTCTTGTATACGTCGTCCACGATGATCCGGGCAATGCCGAAGTCGCTGGTCTCAGCCAGGGAAAAGGCCCGCATGTCGATCTTGTTCTGGGCCAGCACCCCGGTCATGGCGTAGAGCGAACCGGGCTTGTTCTCCAAAAAGACGGAAATCTGCTTGATGCTCATGGTGCTTTCCTCCTAACGATATCATTTTCCTGCCGTGTCGGACACGATAAATCGTGTCCCTACGCCCCCGCCTGTATGGGCAGGACGCCGTCCTATCCGGGGGGGGCAGCCTTAAATCTTCCGCTTGTCGATGACCCGGACGGCCTTGCCCTCGCTGCGGACGATGGTCTTGGGGGCCACCAGGGTGACCTTGGCCGCCAGGCCCAGCATGGACCGCAGGCCGTCCACCAGCTCCTTCTGCCGCTTGGCGATCTCGCCCATGTTGTCGGTGAACATCTCGGGGGTCATCTCCACCTGGACATCCAGGGTGTCGGTGGACTTCACCCGGTCCACGATGATCTGGTAGTTGGCGGGATAGCCGTGGTTCAGGAGGACCGTCTCGATCTGGGACGGGAACACATTCACGCCCCGGATGATGAGCATGTCGTCGGAGCGGCCCATGGGCTTGCACATCTTCACGTGGGTGCGGCCGCAGGAGCATTTCTCCCGGGTGAGCATGCAGATGTCACGGGTACGGTAGCGCAGCAGGGGGAAGGCCTCCTTGGTGATGGAGGTGAACACCAGCTCCCCCTTGCTCCCCTCGGGGAGGACCTCGCCGGTGTCCGGGTCGATGATCTCGGCGATGAAGTGGTCCTCGTTGACGTGCATTCCGGTCTGGGCGGAGCACTCGAAGGACACGCCGGGGCCGGACAGCTCGGTCAAACCGTAAATATCGTAGGCCTTAATACCCAGGGTATTCTGAATATCCTGCCGCATCTCCTCCGACCAGGCTTCGGCGCCGAAAATGCCCGCCTTGAGGGGTATCCGGTCGGGGGTAAGGCCCATCTCCTTCATTGTCTCGCCGATGTAGGCGGCGTAGGAGGGGGTGCAGCACAGGATGGTGGCGGACAGGTCCTGGATGAACATGATCTGCCGCTCGGTGTTGCCAGAGGAGGTGGGAATGGTGAGGCAGCCCACCTTGTGGGAGCCGCCGTTCAGGCCGGGCCCGCCGGTGAACAGGCCGTATCCGTAGGACACCTGGCACACGTCCTCGTCGGTGCCGCCGGCGGCCATGATGGCCCGGGCGCAGCAGTCCTCCCACAGGTCGATGTCGTGCTGGGTGTAG
>JAAWNI010000048.1 GCA_022798855.1 Lawsonibacter sp.
CAAGAGCAGCATCGACATTGGCCGTGACCTGCTCCGCCGCTCCCGGGTGCTGGTGGTGTGCGGGCATACCGTCACCGAGTCCATGAAGAACGACATTGCTGTGGCCCAGCGGCTGGGCATCACTGCCACCACCCTTGAGGGCATCCTGACCGTCAAGGGCCAGGGCCGCCGCTGACATGGCCGCACTGTTCGAGGCGTACATCACCAATCTGGGGAAATATAGAGTTAAATATCATATTTTAAGTACAAGAGGGCGGCAACCGAAGATATATCGGTTGCCGCCCTCTTGCAGTGCTCTGAACGATTATTTTGTTGTTGTCCTTGTGCGGGGGAACCCTTACGAATACGGGGCTTTTTCTTGATGAACGCGGCCCCGCCCAATGTGTACAAATTGCTGCCAGCTGTTGAACCAGGCGGGGCCGCTTTCCGATTGTGCCCTGGGATAAGATTGGTGTCGGATTGTACGGCATTTGATAAAGATTTCTATTGCGCAGCCTGGGATTATCTGATACAATCGGTCTTGCATAGTATGATGATAGCATACGGCAAATTTCTCGCCGGAGGCTGTCGAGCGGGCTGAGGGCCCGGAGCAGAAAAGGAGGAAAAATTTGTATCACAGAACAAGATTTCGGATCGCGGCGGTTTTGTTGGCAGTTTGTGTCATAGCCACCGCGTTTCCATGCGCGGCGCTGGCCGCGGGCGTCCAGGCCAGAACGATCCACACGGCTGAGAACATCAAAACGCTGGCCGAGTTTGTGGCAAATACCAAAGACGGAGACATTGTTGAAATAAAAGGGATATGCATGACTAACGACAACCAAAGCAACAATGCCCCCTGGGTGATCGACAAGGCGATCACCATCCGCGGTGCTTCTGCGGATGCCAGCATAGACCTTCGCGCAGGCGGAATTATCCTGGGTGCTGATGTTATATTCGAAAACCTGGAGTTGGGCTTTGCCAACCGTGTGCGCAACGCCATTATGGCGAACGGCCATACCCTCACCTTGAGAAACGTCACTTGCAGCAAAAGTACAAACAATGATATCAATCTGTTCTGCGGCGGCGTGACAGGATTGAATACAGGCGCTAAATCCGGCAGCCACGGGGAAATCATCATCGAGGACTGTCCCAAAATGGGTAATGGCAATATCTATGCCGGCAGTATCTCCGCCGACGGACAGCCCAACCAATCCTTGATCCCCGCTACGGTTACAATGGTCGGAACCAGCAAAATGGGGGAATTTTACGGCTGCGGGGCATTAGAAACCCTTGTTGACAATAATCAGATGCTGAATCCCGACTATAAAGTTTCCCCTCCCGCTCCCGACCCAGCAAAGTATCGTGTAACCGGAGATGTTACATTCAATCTTTACTATACATCTACCTCCATGGTGGACGGCGCCACCGGCGGCGGTAAAAACGCCGCAGTAGTTTACACAAGCACGGCCAATCATTATCCCAATAGTGGCCTGACCCTGAAAAACCTGTCCAGCCTTACAGTGGGCAGCGGGGAAAATCTGATACCCACAGCGGAAAGCAGTCTTGTCAACACGGAGCTCGTTGTTCCTGCTTCCAGTATCCTGAACCTGACCAATCTGGCCAACTTGGAGTTTGCCAGCCTTCAGGGCGGCGGCGACCTGGTTCTGGGCAAAGAGCAGACCATGACCATCAACGGCAGTGTGTCAGGGACAACCGGAATCGGCATCGGCAGCATCTCTAACGAAGCTTCGACAACGGCTCCTGAACTTGGCCATGCTTATGTCCGAGCGCCCAATTCTGCCGATGGTAATTTTGAGCTCATTTGCCCCAGCAGCAACCCCAATCTGAAACTGGTCCGGGACAACGCCGGCAGTTGGACCGTCGAAGATGATTCCCCCGGCGGGGAGGTAAAGCCGCCGTCCAAGCTGATAAGCCTTGACCCGGAGAATGTTCATCTGACCAGCGAGGAAAGCGAAGACAGCAAAATAGATGGGATTTCTATACCGCTGAACACAGTTTACAGCGGCGATCCGCTGGACTTGGAAGATGTTTTACGGATTTCTGTAAATGGTGTTGAAGCTAAATTCACTTCGGACACTACGTGGAGCTATTATGAAACCGCGGATTTACTTATATATGTGGGAGATACCGGAAGCGGGGATGAATTGATAATCTATGATATCGGCAACCCATACGTTGACCCAGTTCCTAATGGCGTATACCAGTTTGACATTACTGTCCCGGGGGCCTTCACCGCTTCTGGAATGGACCTCTCCGCCTCCTGTACGCTGACCGTTGGCGGTAACGTGGCGCCTCCGCCCACCTCTATTGCCGTCCCCGCGGCGAAAACCGGCCTGAAATGGACGGGGGCGGAACAGACCGGTGTGGAGGAAGGGGCCGGCTACACGCTGGCCGGGCACAAGGGGGCCGCTGTGGGCAGCTACACCGCCGTTGCCACGCTGGAGCCCGGCTATGTGTGGTCTAACGGAACCGCCACAGCGAAAGACATCCCCTGGCGCATCGACAAAGCGGACGGCCCCGCCGCCCCCACCCGCCTGTCCGCCGCCTCCCCCACCTCGCCGGGCGGAGCGGACGGAAAAATCCTCGGCGTTACGGCGGAGATGGAGTACGCCCCCCGGGCGGATTTCTCCGGGGCGCTGGCCTGTACCGACAGCGAGGTCATCAATCTGGCCCCTGGAACCTACTTTGTGCGTCTGCGTGAAACACAGACGCACCAGGCGGGGGCCCCCGCCTCGATCACCGTTCCGGACTTCAACGCGCCCACCGTCGACTCCATCCGGGTCAACAGCACCGGGCACAAAACCAGCTACACGGTGGGCAGCCCGCTGGACGTGTCCGGGCTCACCATCGAAGCGGCCTACTCCGACCAGAGCACACGGACTGTTCCGGTAACGGAGCATATGGTCAGCGGCTTTGATTCCAGCACGGCGGGCAGTAAAACCCTGACCATCACCTACGAGGGCAGGCAGGCCGCTTACGAGATCGAGGTCGTCGAGGCGGAGCAGCCCGACCCGCCGGAAGAGCCCGACCCCAGCCACACCCACGACTGGAGCACCGTGTGGTACAACAATTCCGACCACCACTGGCGCGAATGCCGCGCGCAGGGCTGCCCCATCGCGGGAGACAGCGAAAAGGAGGGCTATGGCGCCCATACCGCCGGGGGCTGGATCATGGACCAGGCGGCGACCAGTACTCAGCCCGGCAGCCGCCACAGACAGTGCACCACCTGCGGCTATGTGATGGTGAGGGAGATAATCCCGGCCACCGGAGGCGGCTCCTCCTCCGGTGGAAGCTCTTCCGGCGGCTCCTCCAGCGGCGGGAGCTCCTCCGGAAATGTGTCCACCAGCACCCAGAAAAACCCCGACGGCTCTACCACCACCACCAAGACAGACCGGAACACCGGGACCGTCACAACCACCACCAAGCGGCCGGACGGCTCTCAAACCGTGGTGGAGGCGGCGAAGGACGGCACCGTAACCACCATCGAAAAGGCGAAGGACGGCTCTTCCGTCAAGACGGTGCAGAACCCGGACGGCTCCAGCAAGACCACCGTGAACCGCGCGGATAAGGTGGCCTCCGAAACCAGCGTGGACCGCCGCGGCAAGGCCGAGTCCCAGGTCAAGGTCCCCGCCCAGGTCACCCAGGAGGCCCAGCGCGGCGATAAAGCCGTCCTGCTCCCTGTCCCGGAGATGCCCGTGACCAGGGGCGGCTCGATTTCCATCACGATCCAGACGTCCAGCAAACAGCCGGTCAAGGTGGAGGTGCCCGTGGCCCAGCCCGGGCCCGGCGTGGTGGCCGTAATCCTCCACCCCAACGGCGTTGAGGAGGTTGTCAAAACCTC
The DNA here is from genome assembly GCA_022798855.1 of Lawsonibacter sp. Classification (GTDB taxonomy): domain Bacteria; phylum Bacillota; class Clostridia; order Oscillospirales; family Oscillospiraceae; genus Lawsonibacter. The sequence goes on from JAAWNI010000048.1 coordinate 3,842, forward strand.
CGCCCTCACACCGCAGGGTGTGCTTTTGACGGTGTCTGACGGGGCCGTGGTAACTGTGAGGGACAACAGCAAGTATTTTTCTGACGTGGACGGCCATTGGGCCAAGGACGCCATCAGCTTTGTCTCCGCCCGGGAGCTGTTTCAGGGCGAAACGGCGTCCACCTTCGCGCCCAACGATGTCATGTCCCGCGCCATGCTGATGACCGTGCTGGCCAGCCTGGACGGCGCGGATACGTCTTCGGGCGGAACCTGGTACGCGGGCGGCGTGGAGTGGGCGGTGGCCCACGGCATCAGCGACGGCTCCAACCCGGAGCGCGCCATCACGCGGGAGCAGCTGGCCGCCATGCTGTACCGCTGCGCCGGCAGCCCCAGGGCGGACAGCAAAACGCTGGCGTTCAGCGACGCCCAGTCCGTCAGCGGCTACGCCCAGGAAGCCATGTGCTGGGCTGTGGAGCGTGGGCTTCTGTGCGGCTATGGGAACGGCCTTTTGGCCCCCAAGGACAGCGCCACCCGGGCCGAAGTCGCGGCCGTCCTCAGGCAATATATTGGGCTGATGAACTAAACCTTGGTGAAAAGAGGGCGCACAGGCTCCATAGCCTGCGCGCCCTCCTTATTTTCGTATCCAAAAACTGGCCCGCGCCGTCATTCAGACGGCGCGGGCTTTTTTTGTTCCGGAAGTTGCACCGCTCTGTACAACGCAAAAGCCCTACAGCCTTTTAGTGGGCGGAAGAGGCGGTGGAAGCGGCCAGCGCGCTGAGATATGATAAAGTCGTAAAACGACGAAGGGAGGCGGGGCAGCTATTACGGCTACATACGGTTACATCCGGGTCAGCAGCCGGGACCAGAACGAGGACCGGCAGACAATCGTCATGAACGGGCTGTCGATTCCGGAGCAGAACATTTTTGTGGACAAGCAGTCCGGCAAGGACTTTGAGCGGCCACAGTACAAGAAGCTGGTGAAGAGGTTGAAGCCGGACGACCTGCTTTACATCAAGAGCATCGACAGGCTGGGACGGGATTACGGCGAGATTCTGGAGCAATGGCGCATCCTGACCAAAGAAAAGGGCGTCGACATCGTGGTCTTGGACATGCCGCTCCTGGACACCCGCCGGGGCAAGGACCTGATGGGGACATTCCTCAGCGACATCGTCCTGCAGGTGCTGTCATTCGTGGCGGAGAACGAGCGCGCCAACATCCGCCAGCGGCAGGCCGAGGGCATCGCCGCGGCTAAGGCCAGGGGCGTCAAGTTCGGCCGGCCCCCTATGCCCCTGCCTGACAACTTCTTCCAGGTGCACCAGGCGTGGCGCGGCAAAAAGCTCACCCTCAATCAGGCCGCCGACGCCTGCGCCATGCCGGCGTCCACCTTCTACTACAAAGCCCTACAGTTCGAAAATACCACTAAAATAAAACGGCTCCCACTCTAAAAAAGTGTACTTTTTTAGAATGTGAAGCCCTTTTGCCCACAGTTTCTCAATCGGCACAACCCGGTGGAAAGTTAAGACTTTTTCCGAAATTTTTTTAGAAAAATTTCCGTTCCAAAAAAGTACACTTTCCTAAAATCTCTACCGGAACACGCGGGAGGAAGGAAGCCAGGCCGCTAAATCGAAAAGGAGTTGACTGCCATGCTCTGTTTGAATCTGAACCAGGGAGAGTATTTGACCATCGGAGAGGACGTCGTGGTCCAGCTGAACGGCATCGCCGGGGACCGCTGCAAGCTCGTCATTCAGGCCCCCAGGGAAATCCCGGTCGTGCGGGGCAAGGTCCTGGAACGCAACGGCGGACAGCGCCCCGGCTGCGTCTTCGAGGGCCCCCGCTGGCACCGGAAAGAGCTGGTCTGGGACCTGAGCAAGGTCCAGGCCCTGGCCGCTATGCGGACCCTGCTCAGCCAGATGGACAGCCAGGACAGCAACGTCCTGGCCCTGCGCCGCCAGCTCAACCACATGTTCCCGGACAAAACAGAGCGCGCCACCGAGGTTTCAAACGGCTGACGAGCCGGTTGAGATATTGCCCCCGTACCGGAAAAATCCCCCCGCCGTGCGCACAGCGGGGCTTTGGCCGGTACTAAGCCCAGCGATGGGACAGGGATGTCCCGCCGCGCCGGAACCGCGCACAACAACATCATTTTATTGAAAGGACGATTATAAAATGAGGATTCAGCACAATATCATGGCGATGAATGCCTACCGCAACTACAACCTGAACAATAAGGCCCTGTCCGGCAACCTGGAGAAGCTTTCCTCCGGCTACAAGATCAACCGCGCCGGCGACGACGCCGCTGGCCTGGCCATTTCTGAGAAAATGCGCGCCCAGATCACCGGCCTGAACGCCGCTTCCAAGAACGTTAAGGACGGCATCTCCCTGGTGAAGACCGCCGAGGGCGCTATGCAGGAAATCCAGGACATGCTCAACCGCATGGACTATCTGGCTACCCAGTCCGCCAACGGCACCTATGACAACGAGGTTGACCGCAAGGCCCTCCAGAAGGAGGTCAACCAGCTCAACGAGGAAATCAACCGCATCGCTGAGTCCGCCAACTTCAACGGCATCAAGCTGCTGGACGGCACTTGGGACACCGACGCTGTTGTCAAGGCTCAGGAAAAGCTGGACGAAGCCATGAAGCCCGTTACCGCTGACGCTGTTTATAATTCCGTGGACTCCAAGAAGCTGATTGCAGACGGCGTGGTTCTGGCGGAGGTTTCTCCTGGCGATAATGTTCCTGGCGGCCCTGACAATATCGGCAAGAATACCGTTCTGGAGACTGGTGAGATTACCGGTGTAAAGCCCAGTTTTAAGGTCACCCTGAACGGCACCGGCCATGTCATGACTGGTACTGGTACCACCGATATTGACCTGGAGGTTGACGGCACCAAGATTACCATTACCGAAACCGATATCAAGGCCCTCTATACTGATAAGGAGACGGGCGACAAGGTGACTGCCGAGGAGCTGGCCGAGGTCTTTGCTAAAAAGATCAATGGTACTGGTGCTGGCACCGCCAATGGCGGTACTGGTGCGGTTGCTGGACAGTTCGTGGGCACAAGTAATGACAAGCTGGTCTGGAATGTGAAGGCAAACGGCGAAACTCTGGAGTTCAACTTGGATGCTGCCAATACTCCCGCCGCTGAGTTGGTGACCCCCCTCAACGAGCACTATACTGTTACCATGGGCGCTGGCGCTAATGGCACGACCGCCGATGCTGTGACTGGTGAAGTCGCCGCCACAAAGTACAGCCTGGAAACGGTCGCTGTCACCAAGGCTACCGCTGCGGGTGCAAACGATGCCACTAGCAAGATCACTGTCAACTACACCGATGAAAAGGGTGCGGCAAAAACTGCTGAGGTAACTTATTCCGCTGCGGGAGCTGTTGCCGACGCAGAGACGCAGGCCAAGGAACTTGTCGAAGCGCTGAAGAAAGATACAGGTTTAGCCGCCTTGTTTGACATTACTTCTGACGCAAACGGCAAGATTAAGTTTGAAGCCAAGACTGAGGGCGAGACTAAAGTTTCGGTTACGAAGATTACAGCTGGCGCTGGTGTTGGTACTGGTTTGACATTTACCGAAGCTGGCGGTACTACAACAGCTGGCGTGGATAAACATGTTCCCGGCACCATCGGCTATACAAACTATGGTACTGTGGATGTTCAGCCCGGCGTGCCCGCCGCATCTGGTCAGCTGGCCAACACCGTAATCGACCTGAACAAAATCGGTATTGAGGACGGTACTAAAATTACTCTGGGCAACACTGAGTACACCTTCGCCGTGGGGCCTGACAGCAAAATCGACACCACAGGCGCAAATGTGATCGACCTGACCAAGTTTGACAGTGCTACCGCTGACGCTCTGAAAGATGCCGCCACTCAGATGTCCCAGATTGCCAACGACATTTTCTCTGTCTCCCACACTGGTGATGATGGCAAGGTTGGCATCCAGCAGCTGGAAAAAGATGGGGTGCATGTCGAAGAGGACAAGATGACCACCATGGACGACCTGATGAATTATATCAAGGTCGAAACTGTGGATGCCGACGCTACCGCCGAAGCCCAGAAGAAGCTGGACGCTGAGCAGGCCGAGAAGGTCGCCGACGCTCAGGCCAAGCTGGACGCCGCCGTTGAGAAGGGCGGCAAGAGCCTGAACCTCCAGATTGGCGACACCTCCGAGGAGCACAACCGGCTGGGCGTGAAGATTGGCAGCATGAAGACCACCGCCCTGGGCGTGGACGGCCTGAGCATCAGCACCCCCGAGGATGCCGCCGCCGCTATCGACACCATCAAGAGCGCTATCAACTACGTTTCCGGCGTCCGCGGCGACCTGGGTGCTTACCAGAACCGTCTGGAGCACACCAGCAACAACCTGTCCGTGATGGCCGAGAACATCCAGGACGCTGAGTCCACCATCCGCGACACCGACGTGGCTGAGGAAATGATGAGCTACGTGAAGAACAACATCCTGGTTCAGTCCGCCCAGGCCATGCTGGCCCAGGCCAACCAGGTCCCCCAGGGCGTGCTCCAGCTGTTGGGCTAAGAGCCGCATAAGCCTCCCTCTCAGAGGGGGGCGGCCCGAAGGGCCGGAGGGAGTACTCCCTCAGTCAGCCTGACGGCTGACAGCTCCCTCAGGGAGGGAGCCAAACGCACAGGCGCAAAGGGAGCGGGCTTCGGTCCGCTCCCTGGTTTTCCCCCGACAGAAAAACCCGCTGAAAAGAAGCACTTTTCAGCGGGTTTCAGCTTTTTCTCAGAGGAAGTTAGATACCTCCGGCGGCCGGGTCGCCCTCCAGGCCCATGCCGCCATCCAGGCCGAAGCCGTCGTCCAGGGTGGGGTCCTCCTCCACCGGCGCGTCGGGCACGGCGGGCACAAATTCGGAGTACCAGGCCTCCTCCGGCAGGCCGGCCAGCAGGGCGGGCAGGTTGATTACGATGCCGTCCACGCTGTAGGGCAGCTTGACGCTGACCTCCTTGACCACCGGATCGTCGCCCTTCTTCTCGGTAATCTCCAGCGTCATTTTAAAGTTCTGGCCGATCCAGATGGCTTCGCCGCGCTCCCGCTTGCCCAGCTTGCTGGGCTTCTGGCTGCCGACGGTGACGACGATGCGCTCGTAGGCCTTGTATTCCTGGCCCTGGTAGTCCTCCACGGTCTTGTTGTCCAGATAGACGGTGTGGCCCCGGCCAATGACCATCATGCAGGCGGCAATGGCCGCCAGAATCAGCACCGCCAGCAGGGAGAACAGAATTCTGCGTTTTGTCTTCATCTCGCGCCCCCCTCTTCCCGCTGGGCCTGGGCCAGCTCCTGGCCCGCCTTGCTCTTGTTCATCCGCTTTTTCGCTTCATACATGATCAGGGCGATGGTGATGATGCCGTAGGACATGAACACCCGGAAGTACTCGCCCACCATGGAGTCGCCGGTGATATAGCCGCCGGCGTTGGGGGCCACAATGAACATCAGGTGGAACAGAATCACGCCCAGGAAGGCGTTGCCGATGGATGCCCTCTCCACCGAAGCGCCGCCGATGAGCAGGGCCGCGATGCAGAACATGCCGATTTGGGTGTGGCCGGTGTAGGTGGGCAGATTGCCCATGTTTTGCAGGTAGATTACCATGCCGATGCCGGCGAAGACCGTGGACAGCATGATGGACAGCAGGCGGGTGCGGTCCACCTTGATGCCGGCGGCCCGGGCCACCTCCATGTCCTGGCCCACAGCCCGCATGTCCTGGCCCAGCTTGGTGCGCCGGAACCAGACGATGAACAGGCAGAAAATCCCAACCAGGATAAAGGTGAGCACGGGGATTTTCACGCCCTTGATGCGGATGGCCAGCAGGTCGTCCAGGCACTGGCGCATTTGCAGCAAGCTCACCGTGTTCCGGATGCCGTAGCCCCGGGGGAGCATGATGCTGGCGTGGGCGATGGGGATGATGGAGCCCATGATATACAGGACGATCATCTGGTAGATGCCGTTGCCCATGAAGAAGTTCAGGATATAGCCGGTGATCATCTCCCGGCCCTTGGCCATGTTCAGGATGGCGCCGCACACCAGGCCCAGCACCGCCGAGAAGGGGATGGACAGAATCATGGCCAGCACCACGCCGGGGATGCCCCAGATCTGCCAGTCCGCCACCAGGATGATGGCCAGCTCAGCGCCCATCGCGCCCAGGGTCATGGCGAAGTTCATGCCCATGCCCGCCATAATGGGGAAGAGCAGGCAGAGCACCAGGAACAGGTTCCGGCCCATGCGGGTGATGATCTCGTTGAGCAGATAGCTGGGCGTAAAGCCCGCCATGGGGATAAAAATGGCGCAGATGATGATGAACATGACGGGCACGGCGTTGTTGCGGGCCAGCTCCGCAGCCCGTTTGTTCAGAGGGATATTTTTATTCTTACTCATTTCGTTCCCTCCTGCTTTCTGGTCAGGGCGTAGAGGATCATGCCGTTGGAGACGATGCTCCGGATGACCTCGCTCATGTCCATGTGGACCATGGCGTTCATGACCGTGGGGGTCATGGTCACCATGCCCTGGAACAAAATCGTGCCGATAATCACGTTGCCGATGGTGGCCTTGTTCACCAGCGCGCCGCCGATGAGGATGGCGGACACGGTGGGCAGGGTCAGGTTGTTGGGGCCGGTGTAGAGCTGGATAAAGCCGAAGCCCTGCTGATACATCAGGATGCCCACAGCGCCCAGCCAAGTGGACATGACCACGGACAATGTCCGGATGCGGTCCACGTTGATGCCGGCGGCCCGGGCAAAGTTGGGGTTGGAGCCCACAGCCGTCATGGCGGTGCCCGTCTTGGTGTGCAGGAAAGCCCACATGGCCAGGGCCAGCAGGGCAAACACCAACAGCGAGCCGGTGGGAATTTTGATATACTCCAGTGGGCCCAGGCTGATGTGCAGCGCCTGGGCGATTTTCGCGAAATCAATCTCCAGGAGCTTGGCCAGCGCCTGGTTGTAGAAGCCGTCCAGGGAAATGGTGGGCCGCAGGCCGTTGGCCGACAGGCCGTACACCATAGTGGGGCTGTTATAGGGCAGCAGCAGCCACATCATGCACATGAAGGAGACAATGGACAGGCCCACATAGGTGGCGATCATCATCTCGCCGCCCTTGATTTTGTTCAGCAGCCAGCCGTAGCCCAGGCCAAACAGCACGGCGAAGGGGGTGGCGATGACCATAGCCATTAGGAAGCTCACCGTAACGCCGAAGCGCTCAAAGCCGAACTGAATGGACATAGTGCCCCCCAACAGGCCGGCGATGACCCCCAGGGGCAGGCCGAAGTTCAGGCCGCAGCCCGAGTGGATCATAGGCACCATGGCCAGCACCAGCACCGCGTTCCAGCTGAAACGGTTGATAATGTTGGTGATCTGCATGGGGAGGTTGACCCCCACAAAGGGCGTCATGATAAACAGCAGCAGCAGGAAGCCGGTAATAATCATCCGGGGCACGCCGTAGTCCGCTATCATGGCCCGAAGGGGGGACATTTGCGCCCTTTCAAGCTCTGTAGGCCGGCGGTCACGCATAATGGTTTTCATTTCGTCGTTGAATTTGGACGGACTGTTCAGATTATGGTCTTTTTTCTCACTCATTACAACCCACCTCCCTTATATGACCTGGCTGACCATCAGCAGGCCGAATTCCTCTGAGGAGGCGGACGCGGGCAGGATGCCCGCCACCCGGCCGCCGGAGACGATGGCCACCCGGTCGCAAATCTGCCGCAGCTCCTCCAGCTCAGAGGAGATCATCACCACCGTGACGCCGCTCTCCCGGTTGAACTGTTTCAGCGACTCCAGCACCAGGGCCTTGGCCCCCACGTCGATGCCCCGGGTGGGCTCCGACACAAAGAGGAACTTGGGCTCCAGGGCGAAAGCCTTGGCCAGGCACACCTTCTGCTGGTTGCCGCCCGACAGCTCCTTGGCCTTCTGCTTGGAGCTGGTGCACTTGATTTGCAGCTCCTGGATATACTTGTTGGTCACTTCCCGGATGGCGCCCTCATCCCGCCACTTGACCGCGCCGCCCAGCAGCTTTTTCAAGAACTTGTCCTGGATCTGCATGGCGGGGAAGGCCACATTCCACTCCAGGCTCTCGTCCAGCAGCAGGCCCACCTCCCGCCGGTCCTCCGACACGAAGGCCAGCGA
>JAAWNI010000049.1 GCA_022798855.1 Lawsonibacter sp.
TGGAGGCGGGGCTTCAGGCGGGGGACCGGCTGGTTGAGGTCAACGGGGAGCCCCTCACCGCCGCGGTGGACCCCCGGGCGGTCATCAGCGGGGAGGCGGGGACTGAGGTCACCGTCACCGTGGACCGGGAGGGGGAGCGGCTGGAGCGGACCATGGTGCGCCGGGCGGTGAACATCCCCATCGTCACCTTCGAGCTGCGGGACGGCGTCGCCTATATCAACTGCCTCAGCTTCGGCGAAAGCACCGCCCCCACCTTCCAGGAGGCCATGACCCAGCTGGATGAGCAGACCGCTGTCTGGCTGGTGGACCTGCGGAGCAACCCCGGCGGAACGGACCGGGCCGCCGCCCTGTCCGCGGGGTGCTTCACCGGCGGAGGGATCATGCTCTACTTCCAGGACGGGGAGAAAAACCTGTCCTATACCGCCCTGCGGCCCGAGTACGCCGACCTGACGGATAAGCCCGCCATCCTCCTTCTGAGCCCCCACTCCGCCAGCGGCGCGGAGCTCTTCGCCGGGGCCATCCGGGACTACGGCGCGGGCATCGCCGTGGGACAGCGCACCTTCGGCAAGGGGATCGCCCAGCTGGTCTTTGATACCAGCAACGCCGAGGGGTTTGCTGAGGGGGAGGCCCTGAAAATCACCGCCTACCGCTTCTACTCCCCGGACGGCACAACCAATCACCTGGTGGGCATCCTCCCCTCCCTGGTCGTTTCCCAGGAGAACACCGAACAGGCCGCCCTGCTCCTCCGGTACGGCGAGCCCGCCCGGGCGGAGGATTACCTGCGGCTGGAGCTGGCCAGCTATGTCTTCTATATCGACCTGGCGGAGGCCATGAGCATCGAGAAACGGGGGGCCTTTACAGAGCTGCTGGAGGCCCTGCCCCCCTCCGCCAAGCTCTTCCAGGGGACCGGCGAGAGCAAGTGGACCGAGATTACCCCCGCCCAGCTGGCCCGGGACCGGCGGCTGCCCCTCCGGCCCCGGACGTTCCAGGACGTGCAGGCGTCGGACTTCGCCCGGGAGATCCAGACCCTGGCCGCCTATCAGCTGCTGCCCGGCGCAGGAGGGAGCTTTCGGCCCAAGGAGGCGCTCACCCGGGAGGATTTTTGTGTGATGGCCGCCGGTGTGCTGGGACTGCCCGAGGGGGACAGGGGACGCTTCTCCGATGTGGACCCCAGCTCCAGCAGCGCCGGACCCATCTCTGCCATGGCGGAGCTGGGCTTCCTGTCCGGATATCAGGACGGGAGCTTCCGGCCCGGCCGGGTTATGAGCTGTCAGGAGCTGGTCACCGCCCTGTCCGCCATCGCCGCCTGGACCAACCTCAGCGGCTATGACCTGTCCCAGACAAACCTGCCCGCCGGCCAGTGGCTCGATTACTATGAGTATGCCGAATGGGCGCAGATTCCCGCCCGTAATCTGGACGCGCTGGGGGTGCTGCCGGAGGACCTGACCCCCTCCGCCCCCGCCCAGCGGGATCTGGCCGCAGGACTGCTGTGCCGGCTGCTGGAGAATATCAACCTCATCTGGAACTGAGCTGGAACGCGCCCGGCCCCGCGTCTCAGGGAGGGCCGGTATACCATAAACATGAACTATGATTTGAAGAAAGGACCTGACAAAATTGACCAAGATTGACATTATCTCCGGATTCCTGGGGGCGGGCAAGACCACCCTGATTAAAAAGCTGCTGGACGAGTCCTTTCAGGGGGAGAAAATCGTCCTCATTGAGAATGAGTTCGGCGAGATCGGCATTGACGGCGGATTTTTGAAGGACGCCGGGGTGGAGATCACCGAGATGAACTCCGGGTGCATCTGCTGCTCCCTGGTGGGGGACTTCGGAACCGCTCTGAAGCAGGTGCTGGCCGACTACGCCCCCGCCCGCATCATCATTGAGCCCTCCGGCGTGGGGAAGCTGTCCGACGTGGTGGCCGCGGTGGAGCGGGTCCAGGCGGAGACCCCCGACCTGCACCTGAACAGCTTTGTCACCGTGGTGGACGCGGTGAAGTGCCGGGTGTATATGAAAAATTTCGGGGAGTTCTTCAACAACCAGGTGGAGCACGCCTGCGCCATCCTCCTCTCCCGCACCCAGAAGCTGGACGAGGGGAAGCTGAACGGCGCGGTGGCCCTTCTGCGGGAGAAAAACCCCAAGGCCGCCATCCTCACCACCCCCTGGGACCAGCTCACCGGGGCTCAGATTCTCTCCGCCATGGAGGGGGGCCAGGACCTGGCCCACACGCTGATGGAGGAGATCGAGCACAACCATCACGGCCATGAGCACCACCACGGCCACGACCATGACCATTGCGATCACGAGCACGGACACTGTGAGCACGACCACGACCATTGCGATCACGAGCACGGACACTGTGACCATGACCACGACCATTGCGATCACGAGCACGGCCACTGTGAGCACGAGCACGGCCACTGTGAGCACGACCACGGACACGAGCATCATCACGACCACGGCGACACCTGCGCCGCCTGCTGCGGCAGCCACCACCATCACCACCACGACGCCGACGAGGTGTTTACCTCCTGGGGCCGTGAGACGCCCCGGAAGTACAGCCGGGAGGACCTCCAAGAGGCCCTGTCCGCCCTGGCCATGACCCAGGACTACGGCTATGTCCTCCGGGCCAAGGGGATGGTCCCCTGTGAGGACGGAACCACCTGGCTCCACTTCGACCTGACCCCCGAGGAGTTCGAGATCCGAGAGGGCGCCGCCGACTACACCGGCCGGCTGTGCGTCATCGGCTCCGAGCTGAAGGAGGACCAGCTGGAAAAGCTGTTTTTGCTGGCGTAACGGCCTTCCGCCTGTAGGGACGCGGCTTGCCGCGTCCGCATACCCGGGAGAATCCCCAAAAAAGACGGCCACGACAAGTCGTGGCCCTACACAACCAACCCCACGAGGTGAACAAAAATGCCCGATTCCCGAATCCCCCTCTACCTCATCACCGGCTTTCTGGACGCTGGCAAGACCACCCTCCTCACCGACACCCTGAATATGGACTATTTCAACGACGGCCAGCGCACTGTCCTGCTCCTGTGCGAGGACGGCGAGGAGGAATATGACCAGGAATTCCTCTCCAAACGCAACTGCCGCCTTATCCCCATCCAGGACCAGGAGGGTCTGAACACCGAGTTCCTCAACGAGGTGGACCGCCGCTACCAGCCCGAACGGGTGCTGTTGGAGTTCAACGGCATGTGGCCGGTGGACGTGCTCCGCAAGTGCCGCCTGCCCAAGCGCTGGGGGTTGTACCAGGCCATCCATGTGGCGGACGGCTCCACCTTCGAGACGTACCTGAACAATATGCAGTCCATGTTCATCGACATGGCCGCCGATGCGGATATGGTCCTCTTCAACCGCTGCACCCCCGACATGCCCCTGTCCGGCTGGAAGCGGTCGGTCCGGGCGGTAAACCGGATGTGCGAGATCGTCTTTGAGGACGTCCAGGGGGAGGAGCTGGAGGTGGAGGATATCCTCCCCTACTCCCTGGAGGACCCCCACATCACCCTGGAGGACGCCGATTACGGCATCTGGTATCTGGATATCCAGGAACACCCGGACCGGTATGTGGGCAAGACCATCACCTACAAGGCCCAGGCCATGACCGGCATGAAGCTGCCCAAGGGCTCCTTCGTCCCCGGGCGCAACGCTATGACCTGCTGCGTAGAGGACATCCGCTTTTTCGGATTCCTGTGCAAGTACGAGAAGGCCCGCTCCCTGCGCAAGGGGGAGTGGATCACCGTCACCGCCCGGATCGAATGGGAGCACGCCAATGTCTACGAGGATGAGGGCGTGGTGCTCTACGCCCAGTCGGTGGAAAAGGCGGCGGCCCCCGAGGACCCGCTGGTATATTTTCGCTAGGCCGTTGAAAGTCCGGACCATGCGGGAATACCCGCCGCCCTCCAGAGCGCCGTCCTGCCCCTGCACCCGGCACCTGAGAAACAATCGGTTTTCCGGAGCTCCCCCGTTGTCTGGGGAGCTCCATTTTTTTGCGAATTCTAATGTAGGGGCGGCTATCAGCCGCCCGGTCCATGAGAAAACAGGAGTCCTGGAGAACGGACGGTTGATAGCCGCCCCTACAAAGCTTCTGTCAAAAGCAATTCAATATGCGATAGGGCCCTCCTCTCCATAACTTAATCTTGACAAAGCCCTCCTACAGGTGTAGTATAGTGTTAGTGACTACAACTGTAGGAGGCGGTATTTATGAAATTATCCGACCGGGAGTGGACGGTGCTGGGGGTGCTGTGGGACTCCGGGGGCGCGGCCCTGGGCGAGGTAACCCGGGCGCTGGAGCCAGAGACGGGCTGGAGCCGGAACACGGTGCTCACCTACCTCACCCGCATGGAGGGGAAGGGCCTGGTGTCCATTGACAAGGAGGGCTGCCCCCGGCTGTACCGGGCGGCGCTGAGCCGGGAGGAGTGCCAGGCCCAGGCCCGGGACAGCTTTCTGCGCAGCGTGTACCGTGGGGCCACGGGGGATTTAGTGGCGGCATTTTTAAAGGAGAAGCCCATCTCCGGCGAAGAGCGTGAGGCCCTCCGCCGCCTGCTGGAGGAAATGGAGGTTTGACCGATGGCTGATATCTGGTCCTTTTTGCTGCAAACCCTGACGGCCTCCGGCGTGGCCGCGCTCCTGCTGCTGGTGAAGGCCATGTTCCGGGACAAGCTGCCCCCCCGGTGGCAGTTCGCCGTCTGGAGCATTCTGGGGGTGGTGGTGCTGCTGCCGGCGGGGCTGTTCGGGCGGTACACCCTGCTCAACTGGCCCTTCTATGTGGAGCTGTTCCGCTCCAACCTCACCGGGGAGTACGGTGCCCTGGCCCATGTGTCCGCCCCCATCCCTCTGCCCCCGGACTCTCTGCCCCGGACAGCCGCCGGGTGGCTGTTCCTCCTGTATCTGGCCGGAGTGGTCGTCCTCCTGGCCCGGTACGGGGCCTTCTACATCCGCCTGCGGCTGGCGCTGAGCCGGGGCCGTCCGGCGGAGGATGGCCCCATCCGGGCGGTGGGGGAAAAATACGGCCTGCCCGTCTGTCCAGCGGTGGAGGTAGAGGGCCTGCCCTCCGCCTTCATCTGCGGGGTGTTCCGGCCGGTGCTGGCCCTGCCCGCCGGGGCGGAGCCGGAGGAAAAAATCATCCTCCACGAGCTGCTCCACCTGAAATACCGTGACGCCGCCTGGGGCATCCTGATCTGCCTTCTGCGCTGCCTCCACTGGTGCAACCCCCTGCTGTGGTACTGCGCCAATCTGGCGGGCAACGACCTGGAGTCCCTCTGCGACCAGCGGGTGCTGGAGCGGCTGGAGGGGGAGGACCGGCGGGACTACGGCCGCATCCTCCTGGCCATGGCCGGCGAGGGGTACGCCCGGGCCCCTGGGACCTCCTCCATGGCCAACGGCGGGAAAAACATCCGCCGCCGCGTCGAAGCCATCGCCCGGTTCAAGCGGTATCCGGCGGGGATGGGGCTGGTGTCGGTGTGCCTGATACTGGTGCTGGCCGCCCCCGTCCTGGCGGGGGCCCAGGCCCCGGTGGAGAACCACGGCCTGGCCGGGTATGCCGCCGCCGACCTGGCCTACGCCCGGACAGTACCCTGCACCACCTACGCCGGGGCGCTGGACGTCTACGCCAAGGCGGTGCTGGCCCAGCGGTCGGACTACCGGGCCATGTGCGCCCCTTTGTCGGAGCAGAACGCCCTGGCGGAGTCCTATACCACCCGGCCCATTTGGCTCTGGGAGGACATGGGGCTGAACGACGGCAAGCTGTCCCATCCGAATGTCTCCAGCGGCTACCGTATTTACAATCTGGACCAGGTGGGAAAAGAGACCTACGAGGGCACCTTGGTGCTGGAACTGGGCTTCCCCCCGAATGAGGCCACAAAGGGGGACTACATCTGTCTGGCCGCCCAGCCCCTCCGGGTGTGGAAGGAAGGAAACCGTTGGGTAGCCACCCCTCTGGACCAGTTCCAGGCCTTCCAGGCCCAGGGCTGGACGAGTATGCCCACCAGCTGCGGGGAGCTGCCCGCCTGGGAGTTCGAAGCCCAGGGGGAGGACTTCCTGGTCCGGCTGCGGCGGCAGTCCATCTCCTGGTTGGACAGCTATGCCCAGGACCCCGCATGGTTTGGCAACGCCCCCTTCTACGACCTGTCCCCCCAGCCCAACGCCAGCTTCACCACCGGCTTCTACAGCAATCTGGAAGCCGTCTACACCGGTGGTCCGGCGAAGAAGGGGACATACACCAACCTGGGCTTCTCCAGCCTGCCTTTCTACGAGGGCAAGGAGCGGCCCCAGCTCCAGGCCCCGGACCTCCCTTCCCGCGCGGCTTATTCCGCCGGCTCTTTTGAGGAGGTAAATTTCTCTGGGGGCGGCAATAGCGGCGGAAGCCAGGGCAACGTGGTTTTGCGGGAGGGCTGGGAGAGCCCGGTTTTCCTCAGCGGCGGGGGCGGGACCGGTTCAGACCCCCTCGACCGGCCCAGCGGCTACGCCCTGGACCTGTACCACAGCGGACAGAAGGAGGAGCTGACCCTCCTCCCCGTGAATGGAGGTGGGCTCAGTGATTGACCGCGGTCAGCTCTACCGGGGCCTGTCCCAGGCGGCCTGGGGATATTTCCTCCTGCTTCTCAACTTCAACCTGACCTTTAACAACACCATCTCCATCAACCTCCTGCCCAGCTTTGCCGGGGCGCTGCTGCTGCTCTCCGCCACCGGCAGTCTGTCGGCGGAGCGGCGGGATTTAAAGCTGCTGCGGCCCCTGTGCGGCCTGCTGGCGGCTTGGCACCTGATCGACTGGGTGCTGAACCTGGTGGGGCTCAGCGTAAGCGGCCGCTTTCTGTACCTGGACCTGGCGGTGGGGGCGGCGTCGCTGTACTTCCACTTTTAGTTCCTCACCGACATGGCCGCCCTGGCGGAGAAGTACCAGCCCCCGGACAGCGATCTGGACCGGCGCATCCGCCGCCGGAGGACGGCGCTGCTGATCCTGGACACCGCCCTGGAGCTGGCTTCCAGCCTGTTCCAGTTCATCGGCACGGAACAGCAGGCGGTGGCCACCTTGGTGTGGGCGTTCCTTGCCCTCGTGGTCCTGCTGGTGGTCGTCATCCTCATCATGAGGGCGCTGTTTGAGCTGCGTCGGTATGTCCGGGACATGCCGGAAGTAATGGAGGAATAAAAGGCTCCCTCCTTGAGGGAGCTTCTAATAAAACAGAATTCCCCAGCCACCGCCTTTGGCGGTGCCAGCCCCCTTTAGCAAGGGGGCCTTTGGAATAGGACTGGGACCTTCCAGTACCCAAGCCCCCCTTGTTAAAGGGGGGTGCCCCCGCAGGGGGCGGGGGGATTCCGTTCTCAGGAAGAACTGCCGATAAAATAGAATCCCCCAGTCACGGCTGCGCCGTGCCAGCCCCCTTTAGCAAGGGGGCCTTTGGAATAGGACTGGGACCTTCCAGCACCCAAGCCCCCCTTGTTAAAGGGGGGTGCCCCCGCAGGGGGCGGGGGGATTCCGTTCTCAAGAAGAACTGCCGATAAAAGGAATCCCCCCGTCACGGCTCCGCTGTCCCCCCCAGAGGGGGTGAAAAACCAAGGCCTCTCCATTTCATGGAGAGGCCTTTTCCTCAAATCTTCACAATGTTGATAGGGGCAAATCCCCGGCGCGGCCCACACGGGGGCCGTTTCACACGGTCAGTCCAGGCTATCCTGGGCAAAGGTTCCATCCTCCTGGATAGAGAAGCAGGCCGCTGAATAACCTTTGGTCCGTTGGGCGTCCTCCTTCCGGGTCAGGGGAAAAGTGATCCGGTAATTTCCGGCGGGCAGGTCGCCATAGGGCTCCAGAGAAAAAACTGAGGAATAGCTTTTTCCAGGGGGCAGGATGTGTCCTTCGAAGGTGACGACGCGGGAAAACTGGCTTGGAACATCGTACCACCGGTCCTCCAGACAGACCTCGAGGTAGGCGTGGCCGCCGTTTCCATGGGAAAACTCATACTGGCTGAGGTTGGCCAGGGTCCAGCTCAGGCCGTTTGACGGATCGTCCAGGGTCATGGAGACATCGGTACACAGGGATGTAACGTCAGAGGGAGCCAGAAGCCGTTCATTCCAGCCGCCGCCGCGCAGGGCCAAGGTCCTCCGGCAGGGAAGGACACATCCGTCTTCCCACTCCCAGCCCTCCGGGAAGGAGTACATCAGAGCCCGCATGTTCAGCCCCTCCACCCGAAACGCCCGCCCCTGGTTATCCACCCAGAGATTGCCGAAGCAGGCCACATCCAACTCCATGCTGTCGAACACATAGAGCCCGTAAACAGGCCAGGGTTTCCTCGGAACGGTCCAGTCGTCCACAGGCCAGGCAGAAGCCTGGGACAGCGCTTCATTCAGGGCTTGGACCTCCTCCTCTGTAAAGAGGTGCTTTTGGGAGTACTGGTCCTCCTCGCAGATGTACAGTGTGACTGTTTTGTCCTCCGGCAGCGTGGGGAGGTGCTCCCCCGCCCCGCGGCCGCAGCCAACCAGAAGAAGCCCAAAGAGGGCCAGCCAAAGTGAAAACCGCTTCATGACATTACCTCCTGTGTTTGTTTCTGCCTGATTGGACGAAAAGCACGGGAGTTTGTTCCGGGAAAGTTAAATTTTTGTGATGTCGATGGGGGTCAGGTCCTCGGCGCAGCCCTGCTGGCGGACGGTGAGAAGGGCCCGGGCGGTATCCACGGAGGTGACGCAGCCCACGCCGTGCTCCACGGCGGAGCGGCGGATGCGGAAGCCGTCGGAGTCATGCTTGCGGCCCCTGGTGGGGGTATTGATGATCAGGTCCACGGTGCCGGAGGAGATCATGTCCAGGATATTGGGGTGGGCCTGGGACACCCGGTTGACGTTCTTACAGGCCACGCCGGCGTTCCGGAGCACCTGGCAGGTGCCCTCGGTGGCGTACAGCTCCACGCCCATCTCCTCAAAGCCCCGGGCGATGGCGATGATCTCGCCCTTGTCCTCGTCCTTCACAGTGGCGATGATCCGCCCGTTCCGCTTGGGGACCCGCATGCCGGAGCCCTTGAAGGCTTTCAGGAGGGCCTGGGGGTAAGTCTCGGCCAGGCCCAGAACCTCGCCGGTGGATTTCATCTCCGGGCCCAGGCCGGTATCCACATCGGTGAGCTTCTCGAAGGAGAACACCGGGGCCTTGACGGCGTAATATTCGGCCTCCTGGTAAATGCCGGTGCCGTACTCCATATCGTGGAGCTTCTCCCCCAGCATGACCCGGGTAGCCAGGTCGATAATGGGCACGCCGGTGACCTTGGAGATATAGGGGATGGTGCGGGAGGACCGGGGGTTGACCTCGATGACATAGATATCGTCGTCGTAGAGGATATACTGGGCGTTGATCAGGCCCACCACGCCCAGGTGCTTGGCCATGTTCTTGGTGTGCTTGAGGATGAGCGCCCGGTGCTTGTCCTCCAGGTGGAGGGGCGGGTAGACGGCGATGGAGTCCCCGGAGTGGACGCCGGCCCGCTCCACGTGCTCCATAATGCCGGGGATGAGGATATCCTCCCCGTCGAAGACGCCGTCCACCTCCAGCTCCCGGCCCATGAGGTACTTGTCCACCAGGATGGGGTGCTCCTGGACGGTCATGTTGATGATTTTCATGAACTCCTCAATGCTCCGGTCGGTGTAGGCGATCTCCATGCCCTGGCCCCCCAGCACGTAGGAGGGCCGGACCAGGACGGGGTAGCCCAGCTCATGGGCGGCAGCCAGGGCCTCCTGGGTGGTGAAGATGGTGCGGCCTTTGGCGCGGGGGATGCCGCACTTCTGCAAAATCTCGTCGAACCGCTCCCGGTCCTCGGCGGCGTCCACCCCGTCGGAGGAGGTGCCCAGGATGCGCACCCCCATGTCGGTAAGGGCCTTGGCCAGCTTGATGGCGGTCTGCCCGCCGAACTGGACCACCGCCCCCCAGGGCTTCTCCTGCTCCACGATGTTCTGCACATCCTCGGCGGTGAGGGGCTCAAAGTACAGCTTGTCGGCCACGTCGAAGTCGGTGGAGACGGTCTCCGGGTTGTTGTTGACAATAATCGTCTCGCAGCCCAGCTTTTTCAGGGCCCAGACGGAGTGGACGGAGCAGTAGTCGAACTCAATGCCCTGGCCGATGCGGATGGGGCCGGAGCCCAGCACGAGAACCTTTTTCCGTCCGGAGCCGTCGTCCCGGGCTTCGTTCTCCCCGTCGTAGGTGGAGTAGTAGTAGGGTGTCTCGGCGTCGAACTCGGCGGCGCAGGTGTCCACCATCTTAAAGGCGGGGATAATGCCGTATTTTTCCCGCAGAGCCTTCACGCCGGCCTGGGCCATGCCGCACAGGGCGCCGATATAGCTGTCGGCAAAGCACATCTCCTTGGCCCGCTTGAGGGTGTCGATGTCCGGCTCACCCTTGCACCGCTTCAGCTCCTCCTCCATGTCGATGATCCGCTTGAAGCCGTCCAGGAACCAGATGTCCATTTTGGTGATGGAGTAAATCTTTTTGGGGGAGAAGCCCCGGCGCAGGGCCTCGGCCACCACGAACAGCCGCTCGTCGGTGACGTTCACCAGCAGCTCCTCGATCTCGTCGGTGTACAGCCCCTCCAGCTTGTCCAGCTTCAAGGCCCGGACGTTCAGCTCCAGGGAGCGGATGGCCTTCATCACCGCCCCCTCGAAGGAGTTGGCGATGGCCATCACCTCGCCGGTGGCCTTCATCTGGGTGCCCAGGGTGCGGCTGGCGGTGGTGAACTTGTCAAAGGGCAGGCGGGGTATCTTCAGCACACAGTAATCTATGGTGGGCTCAAAGCATGCGGTGGTCTTGCCGGTGACGGCGTTGGGAATCTCGTCCAGGGTGTAGCCCAGGGCCACCTTGGCGGCCACCTTGGCGATGGGGTAGCCGGTGGCCTTGGACGCCAGGGCGGAGGACCGGGACACCCGGGGGTTGACCTCGATGACGGCGTACTCGAAGGAGCCGGGGTTCAGGGCGAACTGCACGTTGCACCCGCCCTCGATCTCCAGGGCGGAGATGATGTCCAGGGCGGCGGAGCGGAGCATTTGGAACTCCCGGTTGGCCAGGGTCTGGGCGGGGGCCACCACGATGGAGTCGCCGGTATGGACGCCCACGGGGTCGATGTTCTCCATGGAGCAGATGGTGATGACGTTGCCCGCCCCGTCCCGCATGACCTCGAACTCGATCTCCTTCCAGCCGGCGATGCACCGCTCGATGAGCACCTGGCCCACCCGGCTCAGGGCGATGCCCCGGCCGGCGATCTCCTCCAGGGAGGCCCGGTCATAGGCGATGCCGCCGCCGGTGCCCCCCAGGGTGTAGGCGGGGCGGACGATCACCGGATAGCCGATGCTCTCGGCAAAGTCCACCGCGTCCTTCACGCTCTCCACCACCAGGGAGGTGACGCAGGGCTGGTGGATGGACTCCATGCAGTCCTTAAAGCCCTGGCGGTCCTCCGCCTTGCGGATGGACTCGGGGGAGGTGCCCAGCAGGCGGACGCCGTATTTTTCCAGGGTGCCGTTCTCGTGGAGGGCCATGGCCAGATTCAGGCCGGTCTGCCCCCCCAGAGTGGGCAGGATGGAGTCGGGCCGCTCCATCTCGATGACCTGGGTGACGGAGGGGATGTTCAGCGGCTCGATGTACACGTGGTCGGCGATGTCCTTGTCGGTCATAATGGTAGCGGGGTTGGAGTTGACCAGCACCACCTCCAGGCCCTCCTCCTTGAGGGCGCGGCAGGCCTGGGTGCCGGCGTAGTCGAACTCGGCGGCCTGGCCGATGACGATGGGGCCGGAGCCCAGCACCAGCACCTTTTTCACGTCGGTATACTTGGGCATTACTTGCCACCTCCCATGGAATCAATAAAGCGGTTGAACAGGTACTCGGTGTCCTTGGGGCCGGCGTTGGCCTCGGGGTGGAACTGGGTGGTGAAGCAGTTGGGCCGCTTGTACCGCAGGCCCTCGCAGGTGCCGTCGTTG
>JAAWNI010000050.1 GCA_022798855.1 Lawsonibacter sp.
GCATCACCTGCCGCTTGTCCGCCCCGCCGTAGCCCGCCACCGCCTGCTTCACCTGCATGGGGGTGTACTCGAAGATGGGCACCCCCAGCTTCTCCGCCGCCAACAGGATCACGCCCCGGCCATGGGCCACGGAGATGCCGGTGGTGATGTTCTTGGTAAAAAACAGCTCCTCCACCGCCATCTCGTCAGGGTGGAAGGCGTGGACCAGCTCCTCCATATCTTGGTCGATCTGGAGCAGGCGGCGGGACAGGGGGATTCCCGGCGGGGTGGTGATGACCCCGTAGCGCAGGAGGACGTTTTTCCGCCGGTCCGCCCGGATGACCCCAAAGCCGATGGTGGCCACCCCCGGGTCGATGCCTAAGATAATCATGCGCTCCTCCTCTTGTTCTTTTCTTTTGAAAAAGAAAAGAACCAAAAGAAAACTTCAAAGAAAAACTTCGTTTTTCCTCCTGTCCACAATACTACATGGTAATTATAACACAAGGGTGGTAAAATGGGAAGAAAGTTTTTCTGTCCGGTGACAATTCTCTCCCCTTCTTTGAGTTATGGGTGAAAGGAGGTCTTGCGTATGGAAACTCTGCCGCTGCGCGCGGGCGGTGAGATGGATGCAGTGATAGACCGCTATCAGAACACGGTGTACGGTCTGGCTCTGACCCGGACGGGCAATCGGGCCGACGCCGACGACGTATTTCAGGAGGTTTTTCTGGCCTACTATCAGTGCGGCAAGACCTTCCGGGACGAAGAGCACCGGAAGGCCTGGCTGCTGCGCACCACCATCAACCAGTCCCGGCGAGTGACGTCCTCCAGCTGGAGGCAGAAAACCGTCCCCCTGTCGGAGCGGGAGGACGCCCCCGTCCAGTTCCGGGAGCAGTCGGAAAACGAGGTGTGGTCCGCCCTCCAGGAGCTGGCCGAGGACTACCGCCTACCCATCTATCTGTTCTACTTCCAGGAGCTGTCCACCCAGGAGATCGCCAAGGCGCTCTCCATCCGCCCCGGGGCCGTCCGCATGCGGCTGACACGGGGCCGGGAACAGCTCCGGGAGAAGCTGAAAGGAGCGTATTTTGATGAATAAGGAACTGTTCGATTCCATGAACAAGCAGATGGGCCCAAGCCCGGAGCTTCGCGAAGCCCTCTCCGAGAAGCTGGCCCAGGCCCCGAAAAAGCGGCCCATCCCCTGGATGAAGTACGGGGCCGCCGCCGCCTGCGCAGTGCTGGCAGCCGGCGTGTTTACCGTCTATCAGGCCGGAAAGCCCAGGTTCCAGCCCCTTACCCGCACAGTCCCGCTCCACAGTTATGTGATGGTGGAGGGTTTGACCGGCACCATCCAGGAAAACGCCACCACCGCCACTGGTGGAAGCGAAGGGGCCGTCCGGGACCAGGACACGGGCATGACCCCGGAGGACCTGACCGCCGCCATGCTGGACGTGGGCTACACCCAGGATGAGGTCAACGGGTACCAGGCCATCGGCTACCAGATGACCTGGGCCAAGTGGTGGAAGTTCGTCCATCAGCAGGAGAACAGCGAGGGGGACGACCCCTTCAACCTGGATGATCTGAAGCTTTTCTCCCAGAAAGAGCTGTACATCAGCACTGGGGCCCTCCCCGCCCCCAACACCGGCGACCTGCCCGGCGGGGCTTATGTGGGGGATGCCCCGGTTCAGGAGGGGGCCGAGGACTATCAGAGGCTGATGGACCGCTTCAACGGCACCTACCCCGACTGGTACGGCGGGGCCTATCTGGACCGATCCGGCCGGCTGGTGGTCCAGCTGGTGGAGGACAAGGACCCCGGGGACAAGACCCTGGAGCTCCAGGTGCTGGACTGGACGGGCAGCGACAGCGTGATGTTCTCCTCCTGCAAATACTCCCGGGCCCAGCTCAGCGAGCTGATGGACCGGCTCAACGCCCTCCCGGACAGCAACCCGGAATGCGGCGACGTGATGGCGGGCTGGGGCATCAATGAGGAGGCCAACCGCATCGACCTGACCCTCACCCAGGTCAACAACTCCATCCTGGTCGTTCTGGCGGAGCTGGACCCGGAGGACGACATGATTCTGGTCCAGGTGGGCCAGCGGGCCACCGCCGATGTAGGGACTGAGGACCCGACGGTCCACCACACTGTCCCCGGCGGGGCTGACACCTCCGTCCCCAACGAGGACGACAGTATTGCCTATGAGCCCTACTACGACGGCGCCAAATACGACGTGGAGGAGCTCCCCGAGAAGCTGCCCAAACTCGAGCAGAAGCAGCCCGCCGCCACGGTGGATTCCGTCCCCGGGGAGGGCTCCGCCGACACCGCCGCCCGCGGCCCCCGGTCTTGACAAACCGCCGGCTCTGGGATAACATAGCGTTGCCGAATTTGTTCGGGGGCGGCTTTACGGCCGCCCCCGAAGATCAATCGAAACGGAGGAACGCTCTATGGACGCCCAGACCTGTATCTTGACCCGGCGCAGCCACCGGAAATTTACCGGGGAAGCCGTCAGCCGCCAGGAGATCGAAAAGATCGTCTCTCTGGCCTCCTACGCCCCCAGCTGGAAGAACACCCAGATCAGCCGCTACACCGCCATCGAGGACGAGGGGGTCAAGCGGACCATCAGCGAAAGATTCTGCCCCCCCGGCACCAACAACGCCGCTATTATCAGCTCCTGCCCCGTCCTCATCGCCCAGACCTTTATGAAAAACCGCTGCGGCTATGAGCGCGGCGGCTCCTTCACCACCGACCGGGGGGAGGGCTGGCAGTACTACGACTGCGGCATCGCCGCCCAGACCTTCTGCCTGGCCGCCCACGACCTGGGGCTGGCCACCGTGATTATGGGCGTCTTCGACCGGAAGGGCCTGCAGGCGTATCTGGACCTCCCCGAGGACCAGGAGCTTATGGCCCTCATCGCCCTGGGCCATCCCGCCGGAGAAGCCGCCGCCCCCAAGCGCAAGGAGGTTAGTGATCTTCTCAGCTATCGATAAGATTAAAACAGCGGCCGCTCTGTGGGAGCGGCCGCTGTCCGGCTTCTGTCAGTTTTTCTTGCTGCCCAGGAAGCGCAGCAGGTACAGGAACAGGTTGATAAAGTCCAGATAGAGCTGGAGGGCGGAAAAGATGGACGCCTTGGCCAGCATATCAGGGGACGCGGAATAGTAGTGGTAGAAGGCCCGGATCTTCTGGGTGTCGTAGGCGGTGTAGCCCAGGAAAACGGCGATGCCGATGAGGCAGACCACCCGGTCGAACATCTGAAAACCGGGGATGAACATGGACAGCAGGCCGAAAATGATGAGGAACAGCAGCCCGGAAACCAGGATGGTCCGCAGGCTGGACAGGTCCCGCTTGGTGAAGAAGCCGTAAGCCGCCAGGGCGCCGAAGTAGACGGCGGTGAGCAGGAAGCAGAGAGTGAGGGAGGCCAGGCGGTAGATGAGCAGGTAGAAGGACAGGGTAAAGCCAAACAGGGCGGAGAACAGCACAAACAGCCCGATGGCCGTCCCCACCGCCATTTTTTCCAGGCGGCGGACCATGGTAAAGGAAATCACCAGGGTGGCGATCAACACGACTATATGGCAGTAGGGGAAATAGTAGGCGGCGTACAGCGTGGCGTTGGTAATCCAGCAGCCCACCGCCACCCCGAAGGTGACCAGCAGGCCCAGCACCATCCACAGAAACGTCTTGGCGGTGTACTGCCCCAGGGTATCAGCCTGATGAGAGGCGTAATTGCGGTCAAACTCATAGGGATCGAAGCTCATAGAAAGCACTCCTTTCAGCGCAGGCAGATTTATTCCATTCTGCCCGCTTTTCATCACTTTTATTATACAGCGGCCTTGTAAAAAAATCAACCGTTATTTCCGGGGGCGCGGCCTTTGTCAGCGCTCAATCCCAAAAGCTGTGTGCGAGCCGCGTCAGATAGTCCTGGGCGCTGCCGTGGACGTTGGGCGGCTCCTCCAGGTCCACAAAGTAGTCGATGAAAAAGTCCTCCACATCCGGTTCGCCCTTCAATTCCGCCAGTATCTCAAAGGCTTCCGCCTTCAAACTGCAATACCGGTCCCCGATGGCGGCGCACCGGAGGGCGGCGGCCTTTAAGCGGGAATCCCCCCGGTTCCGCAGGGCCACCAGCGCCCCCCGCAGCTGGGGACGGTAGAGCCCGGGGTCTGTCAGCCAGGCTTCCAGCTCCTCATCCGTGGGATAGCCGACCTCCGCCGCCGACACCAGGGCATACCCCTCTGCGGTGGGATAGCGTTTCCCGGCGGCCAGCAGCTCCTCCGGCAGCTCCGCATCCGCCAGACGGCCCTTCGGCAGCGGTTCGGAGCACTCGATGAGCTTCCAGGGCTCCTTGGGCAGCTCCACCCCGCCCATGTCCTGGATAGGCACCGTAAAAGGCCCGAAGCACCCCGCTTTTTTCTCCCCACCTCCGGAGAAGGCCAGGGGGCGCAGCTGGTAGTGCTCCAGCCGCAGCACCGTCAGGCAGGGCAGGGTCCGGCCCAGCAGGGCGGCGGCGGACGCCTTGTGGTGGCCGTCCAGCAGAACGGACACCCCCTCCGTCACATAGAGGGCGAGCCCGTGGGGCTGAGGGCCGTCTTGCCGGAAGCGCTCTTTGTAATACTCCACCCGCCCCATGTCCAGCCGGGACCGCCGCTGGGAGGGGTAGAGGAACACCGGCGGCAGGCGTTCATACTGGTACTCATAGTCGTCATCATCGAGGTAAACAAGGCCGGTGGCGGGGTTGGGCTCCAGATGGTCGGACACACCCCAGAAGAACTGCCTGCAGCCATCGCTGGGATAGGCGCCGCTCTCAGCCAGCACATAGACGCCCTCCGGCAGCAGCTCCAGCAGGGGCGACAGGGCAGGGACGGCGTCCTCCAGACGGGCAAAGCCGCCGTTGAGGGTTTCCCGCAGGGCGTCCAGCTCCGGGCATTCCGCCGTTTCCAGACCCCAGCCGGTGCAGAGCCAACTTTCACTGGTTTCGTATACCGCGGCGAGCCAGGACAGAAGCGGTTTTCCCCGCAGGGTAAGGCAGAGGGGTGTTTCATAGGGGTCGGCCCTGGCTGGCAGGAGCCGCCGCTCCCAGCGCAGGACGCCGGCCCCACGGACATGGAGCAGCAGGGCATCCCGGCACCAGGGCTGCTGGCTCAGGTCGAGCTTTGCGGGGAGGATGCGGATGTTCTCCCGGTTCCAGGGCATTCTCACAGCTGTCTCCTCCTGTCCGCCAACTTCCAAACTTATAGCAATCGTCAAAATGCGTAACACTCAGTAGGGGCGGATATCATCCGCCCGCAAGGTGACGCGGCACAGCCCTTCCGGACGGGCGGGTAATACCCGCCCCTACAAAATCACTGTTGGTAATTTAGAAGATTGCTATAGAAGCTATTGGGCGTGTCTTACAGATTCGCGAACATCTCCATCTGTCTTTTCAGCTCCCCGACAATCTCCTGGTTGGTGTCCATGCCGGCGGTAATGCCGGCCATGTCGTCCACCAGGCCCCGGGTGCTCTCCGCCGCGCCGGTGACGCCGGAAACCGCGCCGTCGATGGCGCCGGAAATGCTGGAGATGGAGCCGGAAATCTCGTCCATAGCGGTTTTCAGCCGGCCCGCCCGGTCGTTGAAGGTCTCCATCGCCCGCCCGATGTAAACCGAGTCCTCCCGGTACTGCTGGCCGGACTGAATAGATTGGTCCAGCTGGGCCAGAATGGTCTCGCCCAGGTAGTCCGCCAGCCTGCGGGCGCTGTCGGACAGATAATCCACCGCCCCGGTCACCACCCCGCTGACCTCCTGAATGTGGTTGGCGGTTTCGGCGCAGGAGTCCGCCAGATTGCGTATCTCGTGGGCCACGATGGCAAAGCCTTTGCCCGCTTCCCCCGCCCGCGCGGCCTCGATGGCGGCGTTGATGGCGATCAGGTCGGTGGAGGAGGAGATATTCAGGATGTCCTTGGTCAAAACGCTGATCTGGCTGACGCTCTGGCTCTTCTCGATGGCCTGGTCCAGCATGGCCGTGATCTCCGCCGTCCTGCCCCGAACCGCCTCCAGCTCCTGGTGGGCGGAGCGCTCCATCTCCTCGGCCCGCCCCCGCATCTCCACGGAGTAGGCGGTGATGGCGGCGCACTCCCGCGCCATGTCCCCGGCGTCCTCCTGGGTGCTGGCGGCGCTGGCCCGGATGGCGCTGGTGCTGCCCGCGATCTCCTCCAGGGCGGCGGAGAGCTGCTCCGTGGCGCCGGACAGGGTCCGCGCGCTGCCGCTGGAGGTCCGCGTCCGCTGGCGCACCTCCCCCACCACGCCGCTGATCCGCTCCGAGCTGTCCTGCAGGGTGCCCATCGCTTCCTGAATGGGGGCGATGACCGACCTCCGGATGATGCGGAAGGCCGCGGCCACCAGCAGCACCCCGGCCGTCAGGGTGGCGGCGCTGGTGAGCAGGGAGATGACATAGACCAGGAAGAGGCGGCCCCGCGCCGCTTCCGCCTGCCCGCTGACCGAGCCGTAGAGGGCATCGATGTCCTCCTCCGCCGCCCGGCTCCAGGCGGCCGCGTCCCCGTTGGCTATGGTGTAAGCCGCCTGGGTCTTGCTGTCGGCGCTGGCGCTGACCAGATAGACCAGGGCGTGCTTGAACTCCTCATAATCGCTGAGCAGGGACTGGTAAACCGCCCGGTCCTCCTCCCGGACAAAGGGCTCGTAATCGGCCAGCTCCCCGTCCAGCGTCCGCTCCTCCGCCTTGATCTCCTGCACCAGGCGGATCATGGTGGCGTGGTCGGCCGCCACGATGTGGGACAGGGCCAGACGGTGGATGTCCATCATAGAGCGCCTGATCTCCTCCAGCCGCCCCTCGCTGACCATATACTCGTCTACAATGGCCCCCGCGTTGGCGTGGACGTTGTTGATGCTGAATACCGCCAAAAGGTTGGAAAGCAGCGCCACAAGCCCCAGCAGGACAATGGGCAGGATCAAACGCCGCTGCAATGTCAGCTTGCTTTTCATACGATCTCCTCCGAAGTAAGAACCTGTATTCCTAACCGAAAATTCCGGATGGCTGGGAAACCCCGGCCAGGCGGTGTCTGAGGTCGTGGGTACAGGTTCTAATAATGTGCCATGGGCGAGGGGCTGGGGCTGTCAAGGGCCGCTCACCGGGCCGTCACAGACTCCACCAGCCGGTCCAGCTGGGCCTGGAGGGAGGTCCCGGAGGGGTTCCCCGCCGCCATGCTGGTGGCGAACTCGGTCACCGGGTCCCAAAACTTTCCGCCCACCCGCTGGAGCTGGGAATATTCCGACTGGGCCAGCAGGGCCGCGATGGCCGGGGACGCCTGGACCTCCGGGGAGTTGGCCGCGTTGATGTTGGCCGGGCCCTGGCCCCGCCGCTCGAAGCGCAGCCGCTGGCTGGACTCGCTGGTAAGCCACTCCGCCAGCCGCGCCGCCCACTCCGGATGCTGGGAATAGGCGTTCACGCCGATGAGCTTGCAGCCGGAGAAGGAGGCCATCTGTATCTGCCGCCCCGCGCAGGTGTAGACGGGCAGCTTGGCGGCTCCGGCGTCCGCCCCCCAAGCTTCCTGAATTGCCACCGCGTTCCACACCCCGCTGATCCCCGCGATAATGGAGCCGTTCTGCACCCCGGCCAGAAACTCCGTGTCGGTCCGGCTGGCAAAGGCGGGGCTGGCCGCGATGGACAGCATCGCTTCGGCCACGTCCACCCCACGGATGGGGCCGTCCACCCCGTTCCAGGTGCAGTAGTTGGTCAGGCCGTCCTCATTCAGCCCCACCTCCAGGCCGGTATTCCCAAAGAAAGCGTAGACATACCACGCGGAGGTCCAGTCCATGGCCACCTGCCTGCCGGCCCCAGCGGCCACCTCCAGGATCCGGTCCAGGCTCTGGACGTCCTCCTCTGAAAAGTAGGCCTTGTTGTAGTAGAGGAAATAGCCGTTGTCCGCCGTCAGGGGGTAGGCGTACAGCGAGCCGCCCACGCTGGCCGCCTCCACCGCCGCGGAGAGGTTGGCGCTCTGTATGGCCTGGGCATCCTCAATGGGGTCCAGCCCGCCGGCGGCGGCCAGGGCGGCCACCTGGTCGTCGGCGAAGGCGAACACGTCCGCCCCCTTCTCCAGGTCCCCCAGCAGGACGTCCTTGCAGTTCGACTCGCTCTGGGGCTGGTAGGTGATCTGAATGTCGGCTTCCCCGGCGTACTGGGCCTGGAAGGAGGAGAACAGCTCGTTCAGCAGTTCCTCGTCCTCCGCCGCGCCCCAAACCGTGAGCGCGACGCTCCCTCTGCCCCCGCCCTCCTCCGGGGGCGGCCCCTCCCGCCCGCCGCAGGCGGACGCGGCAAACAGCAGGCAGAGCAGAATAGACAGGAAAACAGATCGTTTCTTCATGGCGTTCATCCTCCCAATTGATTCCAGCGGTATTATAGCATCTTTGAGCGGCCTTGACAAGCGGGTCCGCCCCGCCGGAAGCGCCCATTTCATAAATTTGGAAGGGCTCTGGATATACCAATTGGCTCGTTGTGCAGGGCAGGACCTCCGGGCAAAACCCGGTGGCGGGGGATTCCGGCAAACGAAACGACTTAAAGTAAAAGAATCCCCCAGTCAGCGGCTTGCGCCGCTGCCAGCCCCCTTTAACAAGGGGGCCTTTGGAGGAGGACCGGGGCCTTCAAGCACCCAAGCCCCCCCTTGTTAAAGGGGGGGTGCCCCGAAGGGGCGGGGGGATTCCGGCAAACGAAACGGCTTAAAGAAAAGAATCCCCCAGTCAGCGGCTTGCGCCGCTGCCAGCCCCCTTTAGCAAGGGGGCCTTTGGAGGAGGACCGGGGCCTTCAAGCACCCAAGCCCCCCTTGTTAAAGGGGGGTGCCCCGAAGGGGCGGGGGGATTTTGTTTACAGGAAATCTGTAGGGCGCGACGACTCCGGCGCGCCGTTTCCTGGTGGCAGGGGGATTCCGTCAAAGGAAAAAAGGACCCGCCCCTGGAGGGGCGGGTCCGGCTCAGTTTTCAGAACATCAGGGCGATCCCCACCACGGCGGAGGCGGCGATATAGAGGATGGGGTGTTTTTTAAACTTTTTGATGGCGAAAAACACCAGGGCAAAATAGATCAGCTTTTTAAAGTCAAACAGGTCCAGAACCGCGCCGGTCTGCTGATACAGCTCCAGGCGGAACATGGACACCTGGACCACGCTGATTCCGGCGGCGGCGATCAGGCCGGTGACGGCGGGCCTCAGGCCGTAAAAGGCGGAGTCCACCAGCTTGCTGCCCCGGAATTTTTCCAGGTATCTGGAGACGATGACCACGATAATGATGGCGGGCAGAATCTCGCCCATGGTGGCCACGACGCCCCCAAGGACGCCCCCCACGTTGTAGCCCACGTAGGTGGCCATATTGATGCCGATGGGGCCGGGGGTGGACTCGGAGATGGCGATCATGTCGGTAATCAGCGACTGGGAATACCAGCCGGTGGACTCGGACAGCCGCTGTAAAAAGGGCAGGGTGGCCATGCCGCCGCCCACGGCGAACAGGCCTATCTTAAAAAATTCCCAAAAGAGCTGTAAATAGATCATCCCTTGCCGCCCTCCTTTTTCAGGCTCTTCACGCCGATGCCCAGCAGGGCGCAGGCCACCACCAGCAGGATGGGGGAGAGCTTGGTGAACACGCTGAGGGCCAGCATCGCCAGGCACAGGGCGATGCCGAAGGCGTCCTTGACTCCCTTCTTCCACATGCTGATTACAGCGTCCAGAATCAGGGCCGCCACGCAGACGGAGATGCCCGCCAGGGCGTGCTGTACGTATACGTTGTCCTGGAAGTTGGACAGGCAGGCGGCGATGACGGTGATGATGATGATGCAGGGGGACACCATCCCCAGGGCGGCGGCCACCGCGCCGGGGATATGGCGCTGCTTATAGCCGATGAAGACGGAGACGTTCACGGCGATGATGCCGGGCAGGCCCTGGCTCAGGGCGTAGTAGTCCATAATCGCCTCCTCGTCCATCCAGCCGTGGTTTTGGATGATCTCCCGCCGCAGGATGGGCAGCATGGCGTAGCCTCCGCCGAAGGTCACAGCGCCCATGCGGAAAAACAGGGTGTACAGGATCAACAGGTCACGAAACATTGGAAGCCTTCTTTCCTCTTTTATTGGACGGCAACACACCGCACGCCCGGCTGGCGTGCGGCGGTGTTCCCAGTTGAATGATTATAGCACGTTTTTTACCAGGCCGCAATGGCCCCGTCGGCCCGGGGCTCGGTGCCTCCCACCAGGGCGCCGTCCTCCGTGCGCCAGATGATCTGGCCCCGGCCCATGCCGGTGTTGGCGTTGACGATCTCCACCTGGTGGCCCATCCCGGCCAGCGCCTGGGCGATGTGGGCGGGCACCTCCCGCTCCAGCTGGACCTTTTTCTCCCCCACCCACTGGAACCGGGGGGCGTCCAGGGACTCCTGGGGGTTCATGTGGAAGTCGATGGCGTTCACCACCACCTGGACGTGGCCCTGGGGCTGCATAAAGCCGCCCATCACGCCGAAGGGCCCCACAGCTTGGCCGTCCTTGCACAGGAAGCCGGGGATGATGGTGTGGTAGGACTTCTTCCCGCCCTCCAGATAGTTGTCGCTCTCCGGGTCCAGAGAGAAGTTGGCCCCCCGGTCCTGGATGCTGATGCCGGTGCCGGGGATCACGACGCCGGAGCCAAAGCCCATATAGTTGCTCTGAATATAGGACACCATGTTGCCCTCGCCGTCGGCGGTGCAGAAGTACACCGTGCCGCCGCAGGAGGGGTCGCCCGCCTCGGGGTAGACCGCCTTATCGCCGATCAGGGCCCGGCGGACGCCGGCGTAGCGGTCGGACAGCATGTCCTCCACCTTGGTGCGCATATACCGGGGGTCGGCCACAAACTTCTTGGTGTCCACAAAGGCCAGCTTGGTGGCCTCGATCATCTTGTGGTAGGCGGCGGCGCACTCCCTGTTTTCGCCCATCTCCAGGCCCTTCAGCATGTTCAGCGCCATCAGCACGGTGATGCCGTGGCCGTTGGGGGGCATTTCGCAGACGGTATAGCCCTTATACTCCACCGAGATGGGCTCCACCCATCCGGCTCTGTAGTTCTCAAAGTCGCCCTCGGCGAAGTAGCCGCCGGTCTTCTGGGAGAATTCCACGATCTTCTTCATAATCTCCCCCCGGTAGTAGCTCTCGCAGTCGGAAGCGGCCAGGGACTCCAGGGTGGCGGCGTAGGCGGGGCTGGCAAAGACCTCGCCGGCGGCGTAGGGTTTGCCGTCCTTGGTGAAGTAGTCGAACCAGGGGGCGAAGACCTCCGGCTCCTTCCCGGCGGCGGCGGCAAAGCGCTCCGCCCCCTCCTTCCACAGCTTGGCCGCATTCACCGGGACGCAGAAGCCCTCTCGGGCGTACCCGATGGCGGGTGCCATCAGCTCGGCCATGGACTTGGTGCCGAAGCGACGGCGCAGCTGCGCCCAGGCGCTGGGCGCGCCGGGGACCATGGTGGGGATCCAGCCGTCCTTGGGCATGGCGGTGTGGCCTGCCTCCTTCACCTTATCGGCGGACAGGGCCATGGGGGCCACGCCGGAGCCGTCCAGGCCGTAGAGCTTCTTCTCCTTCTCCACCCACACCAGGGCGAAGCAGTCGGACCCCAGGCCGTTTCCGGTGGGCTCCACCAGGGGCAGGGTAGCGGCCATGGCGATGGCGGCGTCCATGGCGTTGCCGCCGGCCTTCATAACGTCCAGGCCCACCTGGGACGCGATGGGGGAGGTAGAGCAGGCCATGCCCTTCTTGGCATAGACCACGTTTCGGCGGGAAGCGTAGGCGTATTTCATCGGATCAAAATTCATGCTCACAACATTCCTTTCTTGTTTGATAAGGGGCTGGTTAGGCGCTGTTGGGGCGTTTTGACATGTTTCAAACAAGCCCTAAGAGCCTGTTTAATATCTTGAGGAATACCGGTTGACGAGGG
>JAAWNI010000051.1 GCA_022798855.1 Lawsonibacter sp.
CCTCGGCGGCCCGATGTTCAGGGCATAGAGGGCAATAAAGGCGGCGCGCCGGGTCGTCGCGCCCTACAAAATTACCAACAAAGGACGTGATTCCATGCGCGCGGTTGTCACCCGGGTAACCTCCGCCTCCGTCACCATCGGCGGGACGGTGGAGGGCGCCATCGACAGGGGCTTTTTGGTCCTTTTGGGCGTGGGCCCGGAGGACACCCAGGCCACAGGGGATAAGCTGGCAGAAAAGATATGCAACCTTCGGGTCTTCGAGGATGAGAACGGCAAGATGAACCTGAACCTGGAGCAGGTGGGGGGCGCGCTGCTGGTGATCTCGCAATTCACCCTTTACGCCGACACCTCCTCCCGCCGCCCCGGCTTCTCCCACGCCGCCAAGCCGGAGCTGGCCGTCCCGCTGTACGAGCGCTTTCTGGACCAGTGCCGGGCCCGGGGCTTCCGGGTGGAGCACGGCCAGTTCGGGGCCGATATGCAGGTGGCGTCCGTCAACGACGGCCCGGTGACCATCCTGTTCGATACGGACAAGGCGTAGGGGCGGCCTGTGGCCGCCCGCCTGAACCGGCATACGCAAAACGGGCGGACAATGTCCGCCCCTACAGAGGAGGTTTCCCATGTTTTTCTTTGGCAAAAAGAAAATCGACCCCAGCCAGCCCCACCCGGACTGGCCCTGGGCGCTGAACCTGGGCGGCAGGCCGTCGGCGGAGCTGGACTGGGACATTCTGGAGTCCGAGCTGCGGAAGCTGAACCTGGAGGACCCGGACAGCTTCCTGATCCTGGAGCAGGAGGACCCCGCCGAACCGGGCAGCTACTGGTTCATCCAGAGCGCCATGAACCGGGCGGGGCCCAAGCCCGGCTGGTACACCGTGGAGGTGGGCTGGGGCGGCGGCCAGGGAAAGGGGCTGCTGGACCTGGATGTGCGGACGGTGGAGGAGGCCATCCCCTTCTTCCGCACCGCCTATGGCCGGAAACCGCTGGAGCTCTCCCAATTTGAGGACCAGTCCGACATGCTGGGCTGAACAGGAGGTGTTTGCATGAAGGTAAAAATGATGCAGGTGGGCCCCATCGGCACCAACTGCTATTTCCTGATAGACGCGGACAGCGGCGTAATGGCCATTATCGACCCCGGCGACGAGCCGGAGCTGATTCAGCAGGCCGTTGAGGAGTCAGGGGCGGAGGTGAAATACCTCCTCCTCACCCACGGCCACTACGACCACACCACCGCCGTGCCCGCCCTGCACCGGGTCTACCCCGGCGCGGAGGCCTACATCCACCGGGCCGACGCCGACGGGGTGGGAAGCCGGATCTTCCCCCTGTCCGGGGAGATGGAGGGGCTGAAATTTTACGATGAGGGGGATTCGCTCCCCCTGGGCGGGCTCACCATCCATGTGATGCACACCCCCGGCCACTCCCCGGGGTCCGTGGTCCTGCGGGTGGAGGACGTTTTGTTCTGCGGCGACACCCTTTTCGCCGGCTCCATGGGCCGCACCGACCTGCCCGGGGGCAGCGAGGAGCAGATCATGGAGTCCCTCAGGCGGCTGGGCGCCCTGGAGGGCAATTTCCACGTCCTCCCCGGCCATATGGGGGCCTCCGACCTGGACCAGGAGCGCAAGCACAACCCCTATCTGCGGATGGCGATGGGGTAACTCCCTCAGTCAGCCCTGACGGGCTGACAGCTCCCTCAAAGAGGGAGCCTTTCAGGGTGCGCAGCCTAAAGCCTCCCTCTCTGAGGGAGGTGGCACGGCGAAGCCGTGGCGGAGGGAGTTCACACCCCCAGCCCGCTAAGAACCTGTTTACGCAGGCCCAGGCCGAAGAGGTAGTAGGCCCGGACCTCCAGGGAGAGCTGGCGGTTAACCACCTCTTCCAAATGGCTGCACTGGTCGTAGCCGAGGATTTTCTCCAGTTCCCGGAAAGCCAGGCTGCATTCCCGCTCCGCCTGGACGTATTCAGGGATGCTGTTACAGAAATCGGCAATCTCCCCTGGAATTTCCGGGTTGTTCAGGAATAGAGTTTGTAGTATAGTTTGATTCATGTGATTCCCTCCTTTGTGCATTTTAAATTCATTATATCATGCAAAAGATATTCATGTCAAGAGGTTTTTATGGCTACTTTAGGTGAACGGCTGAAAATGCTCCGCAAGGAGAAGCGAATGACGCAGATGGAACTAGCCGAGCTGCTGAATCAGTCCCTGCGGGCATATCAATATTATGAATCAGGACATCATGTCCCTGAATTTCCCAATCTGGTTCTGCTGGCCAACTTTTACGATGTCAGCATGGACTACCTGATTGGCCGCAGCGAGACAAGGGAGCGCCAGCCGTGAAGCTGTTCTTAGAGCTGGAAATTTCGATGGGAATT
Source organism: Lawsonibacter sp. (assembly GCA_022798855.1). Lineage (GTDB taxonomy): Bacteria > Bacillota > Clostridia > Oscillospirales > Oscillospiraceae > Lawsonibacter. Next base: position 2,362 of record JAAWNI010000051.1, read on the forward strand.
TCCGGGTTGTCCAGGAATAGAGTTTGTAGTATAGTTTGATTCATAGGTGTCTCCTCCACTTGCAATTTATGTTCAAGCGTATTATACTCGTAAGTCGAGTTCGTGTCAAGGGGGATTTATGGCTAATTTAGGAGAAAGATTAAAGCTTCTGAGAAAAGAAAGAAAACTGAAGCAGGTAGAGATGGCGGAGCATTTCAACCAAAGTCCACGGGCATATCAATACTATGAAGCGGGCACCCGCCACCCGGAATACGACCACCTGCTGGCCCTGGCCGACTTCTTTGACGTCAGCCTGGACTATCTGGTGGGCCGCAGCGAGACGAGGGAGCGCCAGCCGTGAAGCTGTACTTCGAGGCGTCCAACTTCCCCTGGGCCCCGGAGCGCTACCACTACGCGGCGGAGCAGATGATGCTGACCCTGTTCCCGGAGGAGCGGCCCGAGTACCCGGAGGGGCCCCCGCCCAAGCTTCTGGGCGGGGAGGGCAACGCGGTCATTTTCACCCTCCACCGGGGGAAAAAGCTGACCAACGTCAGCGCCCTGGTGTTCCGCAACCAGGGGCGTTTCGATGGGGTGCGCCGCTTCCCCTCTGAGGAGCTGGACCGGCCCCCGGAGCAGGTCTACCACACCGTCCAGCACGCTTTGAAGCTGGCCTTCTACAAGGCGGGCTCCGCCCTGCTGGGGGCCCAGCCCCCCTGGGGGGCGCTGACCGGGGTGCGGCCGGTCAAGCTGCCCACCCGGTCCCTGCTGGCGGGGGACAGCCCCAAGCAGGCCCAGCGGGCGCTGGAAAAGGAGTATTTTGTCTCCCCGGACCGGGCCAGGCTGGCGGTGGACTGCGCCCAGGCCAGCGTGGAGGTGCAGCGGTCCCTCAAGCCCGGCCAGGTGTCGCTGTACATCGGCATCCCCTTCTGCCCCAGCCGGTGCGCCTACTGCTCCTTCGTCTCCGCCGACGTGGGCCGGACCCTCAAGCTGGTGGAGCCGTACCTGGAGGGGCTGCTCCGGGAGGTGGAGGAGGCGGGCCGGGTCCTGCGGGATGCGGGGCTGGCCGTCCGCTCCTTCTACATGGGGGGCGGCACCCCCACCACCCTGTCCGAGGGCCAGCTGGACCGCCTGCTGTCCCGGTGCAAGGCCTGCCTTCCCCTGGAGGACTGCGTGGAGTACACCGTGGAAGCCGGCCGGCCCGACACCATCACAGAGGGGAAGCTGGCGGTTTTGAGGGCCCACCAGATCGGCCGCGTCTCCGTCAACCCCCAGACCCTGGAGGACCACGTGCTGGAAGCCATCGGCCGGAAGCATTCCGCCGGGGACTTCCGCAGGGCCGCCGGCATGGTGGCGGGCGCGGGCTTCGACTGCGTCAATATGGACCTGATCGCCGGCCTGCCCAGGGACTCCTTCGAGGGCTTCCGGCGCTCCCTGGAGTCGGTGCTGGACATGGGCCCGGAGAATGTCACCGTCCATACCCTGGCGCTGAAAAAGGGCTCCGCCCTGATGGAAAAGGGCGGACAGCTGCCCAGCGGGGAGGAAGTGCTCAAAATGCTGGACTACTCCCGGGAGCTTCTCATAACTCAGGGCTATATCCCGTATTATCTGTACCGGCAGAAATATATGTCCGGCTCGCTGGAAAACGTAGGCTGGGCCAAACCGGGCACCGCCAGCCTGTATAACATCGTTATGATGGAGGAGCTCCACACGGTAATCTCCCTGGGGGCCGGCGGGGTGACCAAGCTCATCGGCGGCGGGAAGCTCCTCCGCCTGACCAATCCCAAGTTCCCCCAGGACTATCTGTCCAGCCTGGACAAGGTGCTGGGGCAGAAGGCGGAGATCGGGGCGTTTTACCGGATGTAGGGACACGGCTTGCCGTGTCCGCCCTTTAAATCTGCTGCCATGCCTGCGGGCCGTCAAAAAAGCCCCCTCCGGGAGGGGGGTGGCACGGCGGAGCCGTGGCGGGGGGAGTTTTGCGAAACGCGGTATAAAATTGTACTCCCTCAGCTGCCCCCCAGCCATTTCAGCGAATTTATCCCAAAGCAATCACGGAGAGGAGTGTCCCTATGGCCTATCAACTACAGGAGATCAACCGGCGCGTCCAGAGCGGCGCGGCGGAATTTCTGGCCGAGTGCGACGAGAACTATGCCCAGCGGGTATCGCTGGCGGCGGACAAGATTCTGTCCAACCTGGAGCGCAGCCCTATTGTGCTGCTGTCCGGGCCTTCCGGCTCCGGCAAGACCACCACGGCCATGAAGATCGCCGAGGAGCTGCTCCGCCGGGGGGTGAACTCCCGGGCGGTGGCTATGGACAACTACTTTCTCACCCAGGACCCCAGGACCGCCCCCCGCACCCCGGAGGGGGCCATCGACTACGAGTCCCCCCTGTGCCTGGACATGGAGCTGCTCAGCCAGCACTTCGCCGCCCTGAGCCGTGGGGAGGAGATCCTCATCCCCAAGTTTGAGTTCGCCCGCCAGATGCGCAACGACAGCCTGGGCACCCCCTTGAAGTTGGAGCGGAACGAGATCGCCATTTTCGAGGGCATCCACGCGCTGAATGACGACATCGCCGGCCGGCACCCGGAGGCCGCCAAGCTGTATATTTCCGCCCGGTCCAACATCAACGAGGGCGCCGTCCTGCGGTTCAAGGGCACCTGGATGCGGCTGGTCCGCCGTGCGGTCCGGGATTACAGCTTCCGGGGGGCCGGGGTGGCACAGACCCTGGAGATGTGGGCCAACGTCCGCCGGGGCGAGAAGCTGTATGTCTCCCCCTTCAAGAACAAGGCCGACATCGTCTTCGACTCCTCCCTGCCCTACGAGGTGCCGGTGATGAAGCACTATGCCGTGCCCATTTTGAAGAGCGTCCCCGAGGACAACGAGCGCCACGACGAGATGCTGGAGCTGGTAAAGGCCTTTGACCACTTCCAGCCCATCGACCCGGCCCTGGTGGCCCGGGACTCCCTCCTCCGGGAGTTCATCGGCGGCGGAAGCTATAAGTACCACTGAACCCCCTCCTTTTCAGGGGAGGGGCCCTCTCCGCCACGGCTTCGCCGTGCCACCCCTCCCAAAGGGAGAGGTAAAGAAGCCCCCTCTGGGGGGCTGGCTGAGAGGGCGCCCCTACAGATATTCCATCGTTCGGAGTGATACCAATGCCATATTTGCCCACCTACGACTCACGGGACAGCCGTTACAAGTCCCCCTATGGGGCGGTGTCCTCCGGGACGCAGGTACAGCTTACCCTGCGCCCGCCCAGAGCGGAGTGCTTTTCCCACGCCAGCGTCAACGTCCGCTTTGAGAGCCGGTTCAACGAAATACTTATCCTGAAAATGCCCTGGCAGGGCCACGATTTGGGGCAGGACCTGTTCTCCGTGGAGCTGGACACCACCGGCTATGTGGGGCTGGTGTGGTATTCCTTCCGGCTGGAGAAGCTGAACGGCCGCGGCCAGGAGCTGGGCCCCTACCAGCTCACCGTCTACGACGGGGCGCGGGAGGCCCCCAGCTGGTTTGGCGAGGGGGTCACCTACCAGATTTTCCCCGACCGCTTCCGCCGCAGCAAGGTCCCCGACCCGGAGGGCCTGGTGGGGGGGCGCACCGTCCACCAGAGCTGGGAGGAGTTCCCCGAGTACCGCCCCGACGACCAGGGGGAGGTGCGCAACCGGGACTTTTTCGGCGGGGACTTCCAGGGCGTGCTGGAGAAGCTGGACTATTTGAAGAGCCTGGGGGTGGAGACGCTCTACTTCAACCCCATTTTCGAAGCGGCGGAGAACCACCGCTATGGCACCGCCGACTACAGCCGGGTGGACCCGATGCTGGGGACAAACGAGGACTTTGCCCGCCTGTGTGAGGAAGCCCACAGGCAGGGGATGCGGGTCATGCTGGACGGGGTGTTCAACCACACCGGATATGTCAGCCGGTATTTCAACGGCGACGGCTTCTACCCCGAGGCGGGGGCCGCCCAGAGCCAGGAGTCCCCCTATTATTCTTGGTTCAACTTCACCCAGTGGCCCAACCGGTACGACAGCTGGTGGGGCATTTACTCCCTGCCCGCCGTCAACGAGAACGACCCCGGCTATCGGGAGTTCATCTTCGGCGGCAAGGACAGCGTGGTCCGCCGGTGGCTCCGGGCCGGGGCGGACGGCTGGCGTCTTGACGTGGCCGACGAGCTGCCAGACGACTTTGTCCACGGAATCCACGAGGCGGCCCGGGCGGAGAAGCCCGACGCCGTCATCATCGGCGAGGTCTGGGAGGACGGCTCCACCAAGGTGGCCTACGGCGTGCGCCGCAAGCACATCCTGGGGGGCCACTGTGACGGTTTGATGAACTACCCCCTGCGTTCCGCCATCCTGTCCTTCTTCCAGGGGGGCGGGGGGGAAGCCTTTGTCAAGGGGATGGAAACAATCCGGGAGAATTACCCCGCTTTCGCCTTCTACTCCTCTATGAATTCCCTGGATACCCACGACACCCCCCGCTTCCTCACCCTGCTGGGGGCCGGAGGGGAGTACCGGGACCAGTCCAGGGAGTGGCGGGCCGGCTTTACCCTGTCCCCGAAGCAGCTGAACCGGGGGCGGAAGCTGCTGAAAGCCGCCGCCCTGCTGCTGTTCTGCTTCCCCGGCTCCCCCACGGTGTACTACGGGGACGAGGTGGGGATGGAGGGCTTTGAGGACCCCTTCAACCGCCAGACCTACCCCTGGGGCTACGAGGACCAGGAGCTGCTGGAGTGGTATCGGGCCTTGGGCCGCCTGCGGGGCCAGCGCCCCGCCCTGAGGCGGGGCGGCATCCGGTACGTCTGCGGCAGAGGGCCCCTGCTGGCCTTCGTCCGGGAGTCGGAGGAGGAGCGGCTGCTGTGCGCCTTCAACGCCGGGAAGGAGAAACAGACCCTCGTTGTGGAGGAGGAGCGGCTTTGCCCGGTCCTGGGCCAGGTGGAGGCTGCCCAGGTGGACGGAGTCTGTGAAATCACCCTGCCGCCCCGCTCCGGCGCGGTGCTTGAGATGCCATAAAATACCGCCCCGCCTTCCCTGAATAGAGGGAGGGCGGGGCGGTTTGCTTAGGGCTTGCTGTTCATATCGATTACCTCTTTCCTGTAAACGGAATCCCCCCGCCACCAGGCTGCGCCTGGCGGCCTGCCCTACCCCCTCTGTCCCTTCGGGACATCTCCCCCTGACAGGGGGAGTCGGCCCCCTTTAACAAGGGGGGCTTGGGTGCTCGAAGGCCCCGGTCCTGCCCCAAAGGCCCCCTTGCGAAAGGCTGCGCCCACAGGCGCGTTTCGAGGACAACCGCCGCAAAGCGGCGGCTCTTAGTCCGAGATGGCTGGCACGGCGCAGCCGTGACTGGGGGATTCTGTAATATAGAGCTGGTTCACTTGACGGAATCCCCCCGCCACCAGACTGCGCCTGGCGGCCTGCCCTACCCCCTCTGTCCCTTCGGGACATCTCCCCCTGACAGGGGGAGTCGGCCCCCTTTAGCAAGGGGGGCTTTTGGGTGCTTCTCTTCCACCCCTGCTTTTTTTGATAATCCGGAGCAGCCTGTAGCCGTCCCAGCTCTTTCGTCCCCCGCAGGGAAAGGCCCCCTTGCTAAAGGGGGCTGGCACCGCCGCAGGCGGTGACTGGGGGATTCCGTTACTGAAAGCTGTTTCGGTTCATTCCCCCAACGTCCCGCTCTTTTCCAGCAGGAGGGCGCCGTCCGCCCGGTACAGGGCCAGGGTATAGCCGCCGCCCCGCCACCAGTATTCGCCGTAAGCGGTGAGCGGGGTCTGAACCGGGAAGAGCCAGGTCCCGTTTCCCGTATTCCACCCCTGTCCCGACCATTGGTGGCTGGTTTCCTGGTAAAGCTGGCGGAAGGCCAGCTCCGCCCGGGCAGCCTCCTCCGGGACGTTGACAAACATCAAGGGAAACACAAAGCTCCTGGACTCCGGCTCATAGAGGACGGCGTGGGCGTCAGCGAAGGGGGCGGGGGTGGGGCCGTCCTCCAGGGGGTAGGAGTCCACCCGCCACTGGCCCTGGCCGCAGGCCGCCGCGGCCACACGCTCCCCGGCGATCCCCAAAAAGGCGGGCTGGCGCATACTGACGGCGAGGCCATCCTCCCCTCCATACATCTTTTCCCGCCTGGTGCCGGCAAAGACGATCTCGCTCCGGGGCAGGAGATGGGTGCGTTCCAGGCGGCGGAACTCCATCTCCGCTGTGGGCAGAGGGCTGCCCAGTCTTATCCAGATGGCCCAGAGAAGAAACGCAATCATGAGCAGATCGACCATCAGGAAGCCTTTTTGCTGGGCGGGGCTGAGGTCCTCGCTTTTCATCAGGAGAAACCGCTTCACCCTTTTCCAAAATTCCTTCATTCCACCCTCACCTTCTCCTCCACCGGGACGGACAGGACAAAGCCGCCCACCCCGCTCTCCAGCTCCAGGGACGCCCGGTCCCCGGGCGTCCAGCCCTCCGCCGGAATGTAGATCAGAAACTCCTTCCAGCCCACGCCCCAGCGGTGCAGCAGCCAGGAGGGGCGGCGGACTGTCTCCCGGGGCTCCGCCTCATCTCCTACCCAGCGGGCGTCGCCCTGGCCGGCCATCCGGTATCTGGCCCCGTCGGGGCCCGTTGCCGTCAGTCCCGCCAGAACAGCGTCCCCGTCCACCCGCTCCCAGAACCGGGGGGAGGAGGCCCGCAGCGCCAGCTGAATGTGGTCCTTCCCCTCCGGCCGGTCCAGAAAGGCCGCCCCGGTGATCTGGAAGGTATAGCCCCCCACCTGGGCGGCGTCCCCGTCCTTGATCTGGTGGTAGACCCGTCCGCCGTTCCGCCCCCAGATGGAGCAGTCGATCCCCCGGCAATTGGAGCTGAGCACCAAACTGGCAAACATCAGCAAAGGCATCACCCACTGGCTGGCCTGCCACAGCCAGCCCAGCCAGGGCTTATGCACCTTGGCCAGGGCGGTTTTCAGCTCCTCCGGGTCCCCCATGGCGGCCAGGGCCCGGCTCTGGGCTTCCGCTTCCGGGATGTCGGGGAAAATGCGCCGCAGATCGGCTTTTTTGTCCTCCAGGTGGCCCTCCAGCTCCCTGCGGACCCGCTTCCGGTCCAGGTGGAACCGAATGCCGGACACCGCCGTGTCCAGCCACTGGTCCTGTTTGAAATCAAGGAACATATTGATATCCTCCTACCATATATGCAACCGCTGGTCCGGGGGAAAGACCCCGGACTGCTCCGCCAGGACGTTTCCCTGGGCATCGGCCAGGGTCAGCCGGTATGGCTGTTCCATCTGCTCTGCGGTGAACCAGGGGCCGTACCACATCAGCATTTCCATGGCGCAGCTCTGGCCCTCCCGGTGGTTGACGTGGGGGGCGAACTGGAAGATGAACCAGCCGTCCTCCCGCCGCTGGGCCTGGGCGGTGAAGGCCTCCAGCCCCTGGATGGCAGTCCAGCCAGGCAGGCCCCGGTGCGGTGCGGGGTCTTCAATGCCCATCAGGCCCAGCTCCAGCGTGGCGTCCACCGCCTCCTCCGGCCCGCCCCACAGGGCAGCTACCGCGCCGTTGTCTTCATTTTTCGCCGGGAGGAGGACGGCCACGAGCCCCTCCTTGGGCAGGACCTGGTGCAGAAGAGCCTGATAGCGGTTCAGGTTGAGGGGGCTGCCTGCGCCGTCAAATTTCGTGGCGCTGCCAACGGCGATCCAGCTGTCCCCCTCGGAGAGGAAGCCGGTGGACCAGCCGTCCTCCACCTGGAGGACCAGCCGGGAGGGGGCCAGGAGATAGGCACCCTCGATTTTTTGGAAGGCGTCATAGGCAGTGAAGCAGGGCCAGTCCAGCAGATGCACTGCCAGCGCCCCCAGCGCCGCCGCAGCGGCCAGGTTGCGGCGGACCCGCCACCGCCGGGGCAGCTTGGGCAGGCGGCTCCACAGTTTTTTCAGCCGCTTTTTCATCTCCCCACCTCCCTTGTCAGGTCCAGCACCAGGTCCAGCCCCTCCCGCAGCCGGGAGTGGACCCGCAGCTCCTTCGCCGCAGGGGGGACCCCCTCCAGGGCCAGGTCCCGCTGGCTCCAGTTCCAGCCGTCCAGAAGGCTCCGGGCTGTGCCGATCTCATAGGTGTTCCCCAGGTCGTCCTCGACCCACAGGTGATTGATGGCCATCTGGTTGACCTCCCAGGGCCGGTCCCAGGTGATCCGCAGGCGGATGTAGAGGCAGTCCCCCTCCGGCTCCCGCCATCTGGCCCCATGGGTGGCGGAGACTACGCTCCGCCCCAGCCGGGCTTTCCCCTCCACGTGGAGGACCGCCAGCCGCTCCCCCTCCCAGCCGGGGGCGCCGTCCTCATACAGGGCCTCGCCCACCGTTCGGACCTCCTGGAGCTTCTGCCAGCGCTCCCCCAGTGAGGGCAGGCCGCTGTCCAGGACCAACACCAGCACCAGCGCCAAAGCGGCCCACACTATGGCCCGGCTGGCCGTCCACAGATACCCCAGCCAGGGCCGGTGGACGCGGGCCAGCTCCTGCTTCACCTCCCAGGCGTCCCCCATGGCGGACAGGGCCCGCTCCTGGGCTTCCTGCTCCGGGATGCCCGGGAAGACGCGCCGCAGGTCCGCCTCCTTGTCCTCGAAGTGGGCCCGCAGCTCGGCCCGTACCGCTTCCCGGTCGGGGCCGAACCGGATGCCGGAGACTGCCACGTTCAACCAGGTGTACAGCGCCATGATCTGCCTCATAGCCGCCCTCCCTACGCCAGGGCGTTGGCCCCGCCCGACAGCACCTGCTCCACCCCCTGGTGGAACGCCGCCCACTCCGCCCGCTTGCCGTCCAGCAGCTTTTTGCCCTTGCGGGTGAGCTTGTAGTACTTCCGCGTCCGCCCGGTGGGGGCCTCCCGCTGGTAGGAGGACAGGCACCGGTCCTTCTCCAGCCCGTGGAGGATGGGGTACAGCGTCCCCTCCTTCATCTGGAACAGGTCGTTGGACCGCCGGGACAGCTCCTCGATCATCTGGTAGCCGTACATGTCGCCCCCCTCCAGAAGGGAGAGCACCAGCATCGTCCCGCTTCCCGCCATCAGGCCCTTGTCAAACTTCATGTTTACCATCCTTTCCTTTTTCGCTTGTCCGGAGATGTTTTGTAGGGCGCGCCGCTCTCCTGCCGCCCGCCACCGCTGCGATACGGCGCGCCGAGGCCGTCACGCCCTACGGCAGCCCTCTCCACATTACCTTGTTGCTCTAGGTATAGTATACCTTGATAATCTAGGTATGTCAAGGGCGGGATTGCGCCTGTCTCAGAAATTTGGAAAGTCTTCGGGAATGCTTACCGCCGCGTCATGCGGGGGGATTCCGTTTACAGGAGATCTGTAGGGCGCGACGACCCCGGCGCGCCGTTCTCTGGCAATATCCGTTCTCTGGCGGCGGGGGGATTCTATTTAAAGAAAGTTTCCGATGAACCGGAATCCCCCAGTCAGCGGCTTACGCCGCTGCCAGCCCCCTTTAACAAGGGGGCCTTTGGAGCAGGACTGGGGCCTTCAAGCACCCAAGCCCCCCTTGCCAAAGGGGGGTGCCCCCGTAGGGGGCGGGGGGATTTTGTTTAC
>JAAWNI010000052.1 GCA_022798855.1 Lawsonibacter sp.
TATTGGGCAGCTCACCTTGTCCATAGACAATACAAAACCGATCATTGAACGTTATTCTTCCCCAAAAATCGCGGAGCATCTATGTGAGTTCTGTATCCCGATCATTCATTAAAAAAGCTCAGCTGCCGGTCCCCATAGCCCCGGGTGGCTGCGGAGATAATGTGGCGCATCTCATACAGCAGCCCCAGTTCCTTACACCGGGCGGAAAACAGCTGCCACAGCTCCTTTGCCCTTGGGCTGGAGCAGTAGTAGCGGGTGCCGTACCGCTTGCGGTACTGCTCCCCCATCCCAGGAAAGGCCCAGTCCAGGCCGTTGAGGAAATAGTCCCGCTGGCCGTCCCGCATGGTGACACCAAAGGCGGCGTAAACAAACCTGGCCCCCGCCCGGGCGGCGCTGTCCACCACTGACAGCACGTTTTCCGCCGAATCCTCTAAAAATGGCAGGACGGGCATGAGGAGCACCCCGGAGAAAATCCCCGCCTTTGACAGCTCCTCCAGCGCTTGCAGGCGGCGGCGCGCCGGAGCCGTGACGGGGGGAGTTTCAATGAAGAAAGGTTGTGTAAAACGCTGTTTTACTCCCTCAGTCACCGCCTTCGGCGGTGCCAGCTCCCTCAAAGAGGGAGCCGACGATAGAGGGCGACAAGCTGAAAGGGGCTTTAGGACAGCTCAACCGCCGTATCTGTAGTAAAAAACCACAGCACCTGCCGGTTGACCGGCCTGCCCAGGATGGCGGACAGGGCCTGGCTGTAGGCGGCCAACTGGGGGCGGTACTCCTCCGCCCTGGCCCGCTCCCCGCCGGGGGGCACCCGGTCGCTCTTGAAGTCCACCACGGTGATGGCGCCCCCCTCCTCGAACCAGGCGTCAATGACCCCCTGGAGAAGGACCTCCTCCCCTCGGCCCTCCGGGTAGTAGTCCAGCGCGGAGACCAGCACCGAGAATTTGAACTCCCGATGGCAGCCCTCCCCCGCTTCGGCCATGGCCGCCCCCAGAGGGCTGTTCAAAAGGGCGGCCAGCCGCTCCGGCTCTATGGCCTGCCGCTGGAGCGGGGTGAGGAAGCCCGCCTGTGTGAGCCGGTCCAGCTCCTCCCCCACCTGCTCCGGAGTCCGGCCGGACTCCAGGGCCACATACTGCATGGCCAGGTGGAGGGCGGTCCCCCGCTGGGCGGGGGTCAGGCCCCGCTCCTCCGCGATAAAGCTGGGCCGGGTGATGGGCTGGTCCCGGCGGGGCGGCGGGGCAGCGTCCTCCACCGCCTCCCGGTCCAAGGCCCGGCCCTTGATCTGGGTGGCGGTGAGCTTGGAGGGAAGATTTGCCGCCGCCAGGTGGGGGTAGGTCCAGGACAGCCGGGCGGCCAGCCCCTCGTCCCACTCCTCCGCCTGGGGCGCGTCGCTGTAATGCCCTTCTACTTTACGTTCTCCCCCCAGAGGGCCCCCATCCACCCAGCGGATATCCCAGGCGGGGCCGCGCTCCTCCTGGCCGGCCACTTCCTCGGGCAGTCCGGCCAGCGCCCGGAGCCCGGCCCCCTCGGGACGGGTGAGGGCGTAGAGAAGCACCCAGGCTCCCACGCTCTGCTGGCGCTCCAGCGTCTGGGGGGCGATGGGCAGCTCCTTCCCCAACCTGGCCAAGCCGTCCGCCCCCTTGGATAGGGCCATGGTGAGGATCAGCTTCTCCCGCGCCCGTGTCATGGCCACGTAGAGGAGCCGCAGCTCCTCCGCCAGCCGCTCCCGCTCCAGCTGGCGGGCCACCGCACAGCGGGCCAGGGTGGTGTACTCCACCATCCGCTCCCGGTCCAGCCCTCTGGGCCCCACCCCCAGCTCGGAGTGGAAGAGCACAGGCCGTTTCAGGTCCTCCCGGTTGATTTGCTTGCTCAGCCCGCACACCAGCACCACCGGTTTCTCCAGGCCCTTGGACCGGTGGATGGACAGAATGGACACGCCCTCCCCCTCGTGCCGCCCGCCGGAGTCCGCCCCCAGCTTGGAGCCGGCGTTTTTCAGCCGCTCCAGCCGCAGAAGGAACTGGAAAAGGGTGCGGCATCCGCCGTTTTCCATCTGTCCGGCCAGGGCGTAGAGGGACAGCAGATTGCTCTGCCGCTCGCCGCCGCCCTCCATGGCCCCGAAGACGCCCAGCAGGTTGGTTTTTTCATAGATATGCCAAATGAGCTGGCGGCATGTGCGGTCGCCGGCTCCGAAGCGCAGCTCATCCAGCTGGTCCAAAAAGCCTTGGCACTCCATATCCCCGTTTTGGGCGGCCTGGACCAGCACACTGTAAAAATCCCCCCGCCCCTCCGCGCGGAGCAGGGCCAGCTTGTCCCCGGAAAAGCCGTACACCGGGGAGCGCAGGGCGGAAATCAGGGCCACATCCTGGCGGGGGTTGTCCACGATCTGGAGGATGGCCAGCGCCACATTGACCTCAGTGCTCTCAAAGAAGTCCCCGCCCCCGTCGGCGGTCCAGGGGATGTCCTCCTCGTTCAGCGCCCGGAGATAATGGTGGAGCACCGGGTTGGGGCTGCGCAGGAGGATCATCACGTCGGAGGGCCGCATGGGCCGCAGGCCGTCCCCCTCCTCCACCATCAGCGGCTCCTCCAGCAGCGCCCTGATCCGCCGGGCGGCGAACCGGGCTTCCAGATACTCCTTGCTCTCCTTCTCCCCCTCCTGCTCCCCCAGGAAGGACAGGTCGATGGCGTCCAGTTCCAGGGCGTAGGGGTCGGGGGCTTCCTCCGACAGGCCGGTGGGGAAATTCTTTCCCGGCACCAAGGCTTGGTCGTCGGTATAGTCCAGCTCCCCGAATTCGGTTGACATAATACTGCGAAACAGGTCGTTGCACCCCTCCAGCACCTGGGGCCGGGAGCGGAAATTCCGGGACAGCACCCGCCTTCTCGGCTTGCCCTCCTCCCCCTGCTCCCCGTCGGGAAATTCCCGGTACTTGCGCAAGAAGATGGTGGGGTCGGCCAGCCGGAAGCGGTAGATGGACTGCTTTACATCCCCCACCTGAAACAGCTTCCGCCCGCCGCCGGAGATGGCGTCGAAGATGGTGTTCTGCACCTGGTTCGTGTCCTGGTACTCGTCTACCAGCACCTCGTCGTACCGGGCGGAGCAGAACTTGGCTAGCTCGGAGGGCCCGCCGTCCTCAGTGGTGAGCAGCTTGACCGCGAAGTGCTCCAGGTCGGAGAAGTCCACCAGCCCCCGCCGGAGCTTTTCCCGGGAAAAGCCCTCCTGCAAGTCCAGCACCAGGTCTATCAGCCCCTGGACCGCCGGGCTGGACAGGGCAAGCTCCTCCATTTGGGCGGCGGTGTACCCGGAAAAGGGTTCCGCCGCCTTTTCCATCATATCCCGGCACCGCTCACGGATAGCCTTCATCCGCTCCCCCGCCAAGGCGGCCCGCTCCTCCTCCATGGGGCTGAGGACGGCGCTCCGCTTCTTTTTCCGGCCGGCGGCCGGGAAGGAAATGGGCAGGCACCGGCAGGCACCGTCCCATGTGGACTCCCGCAGCAGGGCGTCCAGCCCGTCCAGGGAAGCGGAGATGGAGGGCCCGTAGTTCCGGGAGAGCAGTTCGTCCCCCTCCGCCAGCGCCAGGGCCTGGAGCAGCTGGCCCACGCAGAATCTGGCCTGCCTCCGCAGGTCCTCCAGCAGCAGCGCCCCCCAGGGGGTGCGGGACAGATCGTCCACCCCGTCCAGATCCCATCGGGCCCGCTCCTCCCGGAGCCAGCGGGCGGGGTCCGGGTGGCTCTGGACCTGGTTGAACACGGCGGTGGCAATCTGGGCCAGACGGCTGTCGTCCCGCCCGGTGGAGAGGGTGTCCACCAGCTGGGCGAAGGGGCTGTCTTCCTCCAAATCCTCATAGCGGTGGTCCAGCACCTCCTCCAGCGCCTGGGCCAGGAGGACCCGCCCCTCCCCCTCGTCGCACAGCCGGAAGTCCGGGTCCAGGTCCAGCAGGTGGCCGTTCTCCTGGAGCAGCGACTTGCAGAAGGAGTGGATAGTGGATATCTGGGCCCGGTAGACCAGGGTGGTCTGGCGGCGGAGGTGGCGGTCGTTGGGGTTCTCCGCCAGCCGGTCGGACAGCTCCTGGGCAATGCGGCCCCGCAGCTCCGCCGCCGCGGCCTTGGTGTATGTAATAACCAGAAAACGGTCGATGTCCAGGCCTTCGGCGGCCACCCGGTCCAGCAGCCGCTCCACCAGCACCCGGGTCTTGCCAGACCCCGCCGCCGCCGACACCAGCAGCTCTCCGCCCCGGTCGTCTACGATTTTTCGTTGTTCCTCTGTCAGTGGAAAGGGCATCGCTGTCGCCTCCTTTATCCAGCATCAACCACCAGGCTCTTGCCGTCCGGGCTATGGGCCAAAAGCTTTACCTCACGATATTTCGCCTGGACCGCCGCGAATTCCCCGGGGTCGCTGTCTCTGCTTATCTTCTCTATATCGGAGCCCCAATGGCCCCAGTAGCCATAACTATGTCTAAGGTCGCCGCGTACATCCACAAGATAGGCAACCTGCTCAGTAATCAAATTTCCCTTGTCGTCAACGCCATGGCAGCGTACTACTTCCGAACAATGTGGGGTGGAGCCCTGTTGTCTATGGATAGAGTAATACATTACAAACGGTCTTCCATCCGCTTCCACCAATGACCAGCGGTATTCCTCCAGAGCTTGATACTCTTCTGACATAAGAGGTTTACCATCCACTTGATACCGCTTATCGGCAGGCTTTTCTGCCATATCGTCTGGGAGAATGTAGGTAAGGACCTCCTGCTTGGAGTAAGAGGGCGATCCCGGGTCCTCATTGATATGAATCCCGATCGCCAGCAGCTCCGGCTTGCCGTCCCCAGCGAAATCCACAAATTCAGTGTACAATATCTCATCTAAATATTTGGCAAGCAAGTCAGCATAAGGCGCCATTGGGTCCGCCCCGGTCAAGTCCATCCCGGTGGTATCCTGGATATCCGCCGCCAGCTTCTTGTCCTCCGCAATCTCCTCCCGGACAAAGGCGGGAACAGAAGCGGCGGTGAAGGGCTTCACCTCCAGTTTGCCGTCCTCCGTCAAAACGGCCATCTCCCCGGCGTTGATGGTGGCCTCCTGGCCCCCGGCGGTGACGGACACGGTGCCCTCCAGCAGGGCGGCGGTGTTATCTGTTACCCACCCGCAGGTGCCACGAACACCGATCAGCATGGTGGAGGTGGCGATATTCATGGTCTCATCGTCGGTCAAAGGCTCGGTGACATTGAAGAACAGGGAGCCGGTTTTTACGTCAATCTCCAGCTTTTTGCCCTCCTTATTGATTTCAACCTCGCTGTCCTGGTCCAGCTTGGCCAGCTTCACCTTGTCCAGGTCAATCCAGGCGTAGCTCTCCGCCTGTGTCTCCACCTGATAGCCGCTGTACAGACCCAGGTTGTCCTTGGGGGTGACGTCTTTGCCCTCGCCGTCGGACACGCCCACGGTCCCCTCCGTCTTCCGCAGGTGCATGGTAGTGGCCGACATTCCGCCTGCGCAGGACGTCAGCAGAAGGGCCAGGGACAGCGCCAGGGCTGCCAGCCGGGTGGTTGTCTTTTTCATATTCTTCTTCCTCTCTGTCCGTTTTTTCGGTTACGGCTCCACGATGGTTACATTCGTGCCGTCATAGCGCACAAGGTCACGCACCTGGGCGTAGCTCCCCCGCACATCATCATCACTCACATGATTCCCTTCAAATCCGCCATCCTCATCTATAAATCCGTTCCCGTCAAGAGGCCTTACCCGTACAAAGCTGTTTTCGCTGTACGAAACCTGGGAATCTACCTTGCCCCACTCCCCCCTGACGCCGTCGCTCAAAGCGATAGAAGTGTAATAATCGTCAACGTAAGAACCGAAAAGTCCGGTTTCGCTGTACCGGCGCACAAGCAGCCTTCCGTTGGATTCCACCAGAGCGTATTTTCCTCCGGCATTCATCTCCGAAACAGCGGACATCACGCAATCAGACCCGTTCCGCCAGACTGATATCTCATCCATTCCCACACTTATCTCGGTACTGCGCGCAAAGTCCATGGAAATGACCAGCAGCTCCGGGCTGCCGTCCCCCTCAAAGTCGACCACCTCCGAGTATACCACATTCTCCAGCGTACTCAGCAGTTCCTCATACGCGGCCATGGGATCGACTTCTATCTGATTATCGCCGGGGTCGTCCGGAACAGGCAAACCGCCATAGTCCTCCACCTCTTCCAGTACAAAGCTGGGAATATCCTCGGCGGTAAGGGCAGACACAGTAATTCCGCCGCTCTCCGTGAGGACGGCCATCTCCCCGGCGTTGATGGTGGCCTCCTGGCCCCCGGCGGTGACGGATACAGTGCCCTCCAGCAGGGCGGCGGTGTTGTCTGTTACCCACCCGCAGGTGCCACGGACGCCAATCATCATGGTGGCGGTGGCGATATTCATCGTTTCATCATCGGTCAAAGGCTCGGTGACATTGAAGAACAGGGAGCCGGATTTCACATCAATCTCCAGCTTTTTGCCCTCCTTATTGATCTCAACCTCGCTGTCCTGGTCCAGCTTGGCCAGCTTCACCTGGTCCAGGTCGATCCAGGCGTAGCTCTCCGCCTGCGTCTCCACCTGATAGCCGCTGTACAGGCCCAGGTTGTCCTCCGGGATAAGCTCTTTGCCCTCGCCGTCGGACACGCCTACAGTCCCCTCAGTCTTCCGCAGGTACATGGTGGCGGCCGACGTTCCGTTTCCGCAGGACGTCAGCAAAAGGGCCAGGGATAGCGCCAGGGCGGTCAATCGTTTGGATGTTATTTTCACGTTTATCAATTCCTTTCCCCCTGTCTTCAGGGAAATCACTCTGTCAAAACGCTGAGGTACTTCTCAATGCGGATGCCGTTGTTCCGCTCAGCCACGTCCCGCTCCATGAAGATCAGCCGCTCCAGCAGGTCCACCGCCTTCTGGACCGCCTGGGGCAGGGACCGCCCGTCCAGCAGCTGTCCGGTGAGCAGGGAGGTGAAAATATCCCCCGTGCCGGGGAAATGGGCCTTGATAAAGCGGTAAGGGACGGTGAAATACTCCCCCGTGCCGCCGTCGAAGCCCCAGACCACATGCCGGCCCGTCTCCCGCTCCCGGCCGCTGGTCACCACCACCGACTTGGGCCCGCAGGCCAGCAGGCCGCCCAGCACCTGGCGGGCCTGCTCCCCCGTCAGGGCTTCCTCCCCCTCAAACAGCCCGGTGAGGAACTCCCCCTCGGTCAGGTTGGGGACGATCACGTCCGACACCCCGAGAAAGCGGCGCATGTTGTCCACCGTATCCCGGGTGGAGCCGTTGTACAGCTTGCCTCCGTCTCCCATGATGGGGTCCGTGACCACCAGAAAGTCCTCCTTGCGCTGGCTGTCAATGAAGCCCCGGAGCAGGTCCACTTGGTCCGCTGAGGCCAGAAAGCCGGTGGTGACGCAGTCGAACTGAAAGCCCAGCTCCCGCCAGACTTGAATCGCCTCCCGCATGTAGGCGGTGGTGTCCAGCACGGAAAATTTTCCGTAGTCGAAGTTGTTGGACACCAGCGCGGTGGGCAGGTTGTAAACGCTGTGGCCCATGTTGGACAGAATGGGCAGCATCCCCGCCAGGCCCATCTTGCCGTAGCCGGGCATGTCGCCGATAATCAAGATATTCTTGCTGTTTTCCATGTTTTAACCTCTTTTCCGCATTTATCAAAGGATATTGAGCTTTCGATAGCCCTTCAGCCGCTCCTGCCCGTTACCACTCGTCGTCCGCTTCAAAGTCTTGATAGTACGCAATAAAATTTCGGATGATGTCCTCCCTGGAACGAACAAATTCCTCTTCGATCCCGCCGTTTTTCAGGCTTTCAATCCACTCTCTGTCCACCATACAGCCCACATCCATGTTGATGCCGTACTTGGCCCGCTCCAAAAGCGGAACATCGGCCATATCTCCGACGCAGTACAGGTATCCGCAGAGCAGCCGGATATATTCAGAGCTGCCCTCTTGAAAATCCTCTATTTCCAGCTCGATCAATTCCCGTATTTCATCCCTGGGAATAGAAGCAAAATCAAATCTATACTTTTGAATCAGCGCTTCCGCCCTCTGTTCGTTTGTCATGTCTCCTCCTCAATCTGTTCCCAAAATTCCTTCGCGTTCACTTTGGGCAGCCAGCGCTTGCAGTCCCCGCCCCGGCCGGGCTCGAAATGGCAGGCGGCGGCGTAGTCGCAGAACCGGCAGGCGTTTTTTTCCGGGCCCCGCCAGAAGGGGTCGGCGGCAATGTTGCCCCCCGCCAGCTCCTGGCAGATATCCTCCAGCACCCGCCGGATGTGCCGGCCCAGCTTGCCCAGCTGTTCGGCGGATGCCAGGGCTTCCCCAGTGATCTGCCCAGTGGACTTGCTCACTTTCAGGGGCAGGAAGCGGTATCCGCCCTCCCCCCGGTCCTCCATCGCGTCCAGCACCCTGGGGTCGTTGACCACCAGCCCGCTGCGGGTCAGCTCCTTGTCAACCTTTTTCCGCAGCTCTTCACTGCTCATCCACCGGCTGCCCCGAATGACCGCTTCCCGGGCTGGGAGATAGAGCACGCCGTCCCCCTCCACCGGCAGTCCATAGAGCTCCCGGCCCTTCTCCTCCAGCGTGAAGAGATAGAGCAGCATTTGCAGGCCCAGGCCGTTCCACACCTCGGTGAGGTCAAAGGTTTTCCGTCCGGTTTTGTAGTCCACCACCCGCAGATGCAGCTTTTCACCGTCAATCCAGCCGTCCACCCGGTCCACAAAGCCCGTGACGCTGATGGTGACGCCGTGGCTGGTCAGCTCAACAGGTGGCAAGGGCAACTCCTTGTCATCCTTTTTACCCCTGCCGAAGCCCAGCTCGAAGGAGATGGGCTTGAATTTGGAGTGGAGGAGCTCCTCCGCCACGTTGTCCACCACCGCCTGGACAGAGCGGAGCAGGCGGCGGAACAGGTACTGAAATCTGGCGCTCTGGCCCTCCAGCCCCCCCAGCTCCTCCAACACATAGCGCTCCACCGCGTCCTTTGTCAGCTTGCGCAGCCTTTTTTTCCGCTCATCCCCCTCCATTCCGGGAATGGACATCTGGCTAAACATGGAATCTTGGAGGACTTGCTCCAGCACATAGTGGACAAAGGTGCCGTACTCAGGAGCTGTAAAGCCAGCTGGCTTGCGGGGCTCCGCCGCCAGGCCGTAGCGCATAAAGTAAGAGAAATGGCAGGATTTATACTTGTCCATCCGGGACGCCGACATGGCCACACGCTGGCCGTAGAGCCTGTCCACCGTCCGGCGGGACAGCCTTCCCCTCTCCCAGGCGGCGGCCCGGTCCAGCTGGGCTACCTGGCCGGAAAAGCCGGGCAGCGTCTCCAACGCCCTCCGAGCGGCCTGGTTCCGCCCTGCCTGCTCCAAGGCAGGCAGTGGGGCCTCCAGGCGGAAGGCGCCGTTCAGCTCCTCCTCCCGGATGAGTTTTATGTCAGAGAACAGCAGCCTGAGCCGGCCCACCAGGAAGCTGGGGCGGCACTCCTCCCCGCCCGCTCCCTGGGACGGCCAGGACACCACCAGCTTTTCGCTGGGCTGGGCGCAGACCTGATAGATGGTCGTCATCTCCCGGTAGAGCAGCTCCCGCTGGGACTGCCCCAGCTCCAGCCCGTACCCGGCCAGCAGGGCCCGGTCGTCGTCGGACAGCAGCCCGGGCGCGGCCCCCACCTGGGGCAGGGAACCGTCGTCCGCCCCCAGGAGGAAGAGCACCTTCACCCGGTGGCCGGTCTGGCGGGTCGTCTCCCCCGCCGCCACCCGGTCCAGGGAGACGGGGATGGTGCCCACGTCGTACTGGGACAGCACGAGCCGGAACAGCAGGGAAAATTCCTCCAGCTCCATGGGGCTGTCCGCCAGCAGACGGGCGCACTGCTCCAGGCCACCGCACAGGATGTCCCATAGCTGGCGGTACTCCTCCGCCAGAGCGGGAGAGTTCCGCTGGATCAGGGCCTCCACACGCTCCTCCAGGCGCTCAGGCAGGCCGATTTCCTCCAAAAAGCTGTAAAGGGAAACCGCTTGTCCCTTCCCCGTCCTGTTCTTGTTTTTCCGCAGGGACTCCAGTGGAGCGGACACCTGCCTTCTGGCCCGGTCCACCCGCTCCAGCAGGGCCCGGTCCTCCTCCGTCCAGGTCAAACCGTACCCCTTCGGATGCCAGGTCCACTCCTTGCTCTGGGTCCAGCGGCTGCCCCGGATATCCCACTTGAGCACGTAATTTTCCAGCAGGTCGGCGTCCTCCTGGGACAGGTCGGTCAGGCCGGTTTTTAAGTAGCGGAAGACGTCATCATAGCGGTATCCCCCCGCCGTAATGTCCAGAGCGGCGGTGACCAGGGCCAGAACCGGCTTTTCCAGGATATCCGTCATGGCGGAGGAAAACACCGGCACCCCGTACCGCTCGAAAACCGACTCCACCAGGTCCCGATAGCCGCTGTAATCGCGGGCCACCACCCCGATCTCCCGGAAGCGGCAGCCCTCCTCCCGGGTCAGGCGCAGAATCCGGGCGGCGGTCCACTCCACCTCGCTCCGGGGGGCCGCCGCCCGGAACAGCTCCACCGCCCCCTGGCTGGGGACGGGCGCGGCGGCGGCCTCGGCGAAGAGGGCCCGCTCCAGGTGGAGCAGCGGCTCCGCCTTCCCAGTGTTTCGACTGACAAGGTGTTCTACTTCACAGGAAATCCCGTCCTTCCGGGCCAGGCTGAGCAGGGAATTTGCGGTGCGCCGGGCGGGCGAAAAGATGCCAGCCCCCCCCTCGTCCTCCTCCAGGTGGTCACAGGTGAGGGTGACCGTCAGGCTTTCGGCCTGGCTCATCATGAGCCGAAGCAGCTCCTTCTGCTGGGGGGTGAAGTCGGTAAAGCCATCCAGCCATACCTCCTTGCCCTCCGCCCACCGGCAGGCCCGCAGCTTGTCCGCCGCCCGGGTCAGCCGGTCCCTGGGGTCCAGGGCGGTCTGGTTCGTCAAAGCCTGGTACTCCCCCAGGATCAGGCCCAGGTCCTGGAGCTTGTCCCCCTCCGGCCCGGCGGACGCCCGCCCCGCCTGGACAAGCAGCTCCGGCGGGACGCAGCAGCTTTTCAGTTCGTCCGCCGTGGCCAGCAGCGAGGAGAGGAAGGCGGGCCGCTTGGAGGGCCGCCCGTAGACTTTCAACTCAGCGGCGGTGTTCCGGACCGCCCGGTACATCAAAAGGAGCCGTCCGCCGCTGTCCAGCTCCTCCTCCCCCAGGCCCCCCGCCTTCTGAAAAATCCGGTTGGCCAGCCGGCTGAAGGACAGCACCTCCGCCCGCAGATTGATTTGCGGCCCCCCGGCGGCGCACAGCGCCCGCTCCGCCTCGTGGGACTGTTGCTCCGGGACCAGCAGTATTTGGGGCCGCCCCCCCTCCGCTTGACATATGCGGTTCAGCACGGCGGTGGTCTTTCCGCTCCCCGCGCGGCCTAACAACAGCTTGAACATAGCGCTTTCCTCCTCCCCGCCCCCGCCGGGCGGACACTCCTTTTACATTTTTTTATAAAAAAACGTCAAAAAAACGGGCCGTGCCGGTTATTGGCACGGCCCGCTGAACCGAGCTTAGAACCTGTATTCACAATCTCAAACGACCGTCTGAACGGTTCTTTTGCCGCCCTGCGGCGTTAAAAAATCTTGAAATCCACAAAGGATTCCCGCGAT
>JAAWNI010000053.1 GCA_022798855.1 Lawsonibacter sp.
GGAGCACATGGCGGTGGCGAAATACTGGTTTGAAAAATACGGCGCGGTCCCGGCCCTTGCGGCCCACGGCGTGGCGGAGTACGTCCTGCCCGCCCCCATACCCCGGGAGCGGGCCATGGAGGCGGCGCTGGAGCATTACGGCTACTGCGCCGACATTGTGGACCAGATCTTTGAGACGGTGGGGGCGCTGGCGGACGGCCTGCCCCAGTCCACGGTGTGGTATTTCTGGTGGGATTGAAAGACCCATTTCCAATACATAATAAAGGAGTGTCTGAATATGCGGGAAAACCCCACAATCGAAGAACAGGTGGAGCGGCTGAAACAAAATTTGGGCTGTCCGTGCACCTATCTGCCGCCCCGGGAGGACGAGGAGTCCATCATGTCCGCCTACCAGAAGGCCGCGGAGCGGGGCAAGCGGGAGGGCTTCACCCCGCTGCTGCTGGTGCTGGACCAGTGGGGCAATCCGACCTTTGACGATTTGAAAGCCTTTCAGCGGGAGATGGCCGCCGCCCCAGTGGAGGACGGCAAAGCCCTGCTCCACCGCTTCGAGGAGGAAGCCCGGGCGGAATTGGGGGAGGACCTCTCCCCGGAGGAGCTGGAGGAGCATTTCAACGAAGCCCTGGACAGGGACATGTCTGAGGGGCAGGAGATTACCGGCTTCCTGAGCCTGAAGGACTACAGGGGGAAGCAGACCCAGCCCATCCTGCTGGTGGAAATCCCGGCCACGGACCCCTGGGAGGTCTTCGCCTATTTGCCCTTCGGCGGCTGGAACGAGTGCCCCGCCCCGGAGGAGCACCGGGCGGCGGCCAAGTACTGGTATAAGGAGTACGGGGCGGTGCCCGCCGTCATGGCGCCTGACATACTGGAGTACATCCTGCCCGCCCCCGTGCCCCAGGAGAGGGCAATGGAGGTGGCGATGGAGCAGTATTTCTTCTGCACCGACATTGTGGACCAGGGCGTGGGGTCGGTAGGCGCGTTGGCTGGAGGGCTGGCTCAGTCAAAATTCTGGTACTTCTGGTGGGATTGAGGAGGCAACATGGATATTTTAAGTGTTTTAAAGCAGCTCAACGCCGCCCACGGCCCCTCGGGGGACGAGGGGGGCGTCCGGGCGAAGATCGAGGAGCTGGCCCGGCCCTACGCCGATGAGATAATCACTGACACCCTGGGTAATCTGATCGTCCACAAAAAGGGGCCCGGCCCCTGGGTGATGCTGACCGCCCACATGGACAGCATCGGCTTTATCGTCACCCACATCGAGAAGGAGGGCTTCCTCCGGGTGGGCCGGCTGGGGGGCGTCTCCCCCAAGGAGGCGGCCTACAGCGCCGTCCGATTCAAGAACGGCGTCCGTGGGGTGTTCGCCCCCGAGGAGAAGGCCGACTTCGGCAAGCTGAAGCTGGATGAGTGCTTTGTTGACATCGGAGCAGGGAGTGACGAGGAAGCAAGGAAGCTGGTGCAGGTGGGGGACACCTGCGTCTATGACCGGTCCATCCGGACCTGCGGCGGGCGGGTGATGGGGCCCTATCTGGACGACCGCCTTGCCTGTGCGGTCCTCCTGTGCGCCCTGGAGCGGATTAAGGAGCCCGCTTATAATCTCTCTCTGGTCTTTACCGTCCAGGAGGAGGTGGGCCTGCGGGGGGCGCGCACCGCCGCCTGGTGGGTGGACCCGGATATCTGTGTCGTTGTGGATGTCACCGACGTGGACGACACCCCCGGCTCGGAGAAAAATGGCACCGCCCGGCTGGGCGGGGGCGCGGCCATCAAGGTGATGGACTCCTCCATCATCTGCCACCCGGAGGTGGTGGCGAAGCTGGAGGAGATTGCCAAAAGTCAGAGCATCCCCATCCAGCGGGATATCATGCGCTCCGGAGGCACCGACGCCGGAGCCATCCAGAATGCCCACTACGGGGTGAAAACCGGGGGGATCTCCATCCCCTGCCGGTATATCCACACCCCGGCGGAGGCCGCCGACCTCCAGGACGCCAAGGCCTGCGTCCTGCTGGCCGCCGCCTTCGCCCAGGGGCCGCTGGCGTAGGCTCAGCCGCCCCAAGCCGCCAGCCCGCCGGTTTTTCGTGCATCCGCCGGGAGAAGCCCGTGGGAAGATTTTGAAAATTTGGACACTTTTCCCGTTTTAAGTCTTGCAAAAAAAACCGCCATCTGGTACAATAATAAAATGTCTGGATATACGGATGTGACAAGAATACTCAATCGGGCCGTGGCGCCCGCAGCAAGGAGAATGAAAACGCATGGATAAGAAACAGAGAGAAGAACGCCGCCGTCAAGAGGACATCGCGCTGCAGCGCGGCCTGCTGTGGGTGGTGGGGGCGGTCGCTTTAGAGGCCCTGCTTGTGTTTGTCAACCGTTTCTATATTAACTTCTATGTGAGTGAAATAGATATCACCATCGCCCTGGACAACGTCCTGCGCTTCCTGCGGCTGGCCATGCCCATAGCCACCCTGCTGGCCTTGGGCTGGACGGCTTGGAAGCTGAAACAGCGGGAAAAGTTCGCCCTGCCCCTGATTTTGGCTATCGCGCTGGCCGCGGTCAGCGTGTGCGCCCATGTCATCATCAAGTTCCAGGGGCCCGGCATCTCCATGCTCTTCTGGCTGGTGGCGGCCTGGGCGGTGCTGGCGCTGGTGTATTATATCTACCAGCGGGAGTTTTTCCTGGCGGCCAGCGCCTGCGGCATGTCCGTGCTGGCGCTGTGGTTCGTGCGCAGCGGCCCGGCCGGCCGGCTGGAGGCCATCCTGCTCTGGGCGGCTATCGCGGTGGTGTCCGCCGCCGCCCTCTGGCTGAAAAAGAACGACGGCGTCCTGCCCGGAAAGGATGCCTTCCCCTTCCTGCCCCCAAAGGCCGATTACACCGTCCTGCTGGCCACCTGTGGGGCCAGCCTGGCGGCGGTGGCCGCGGCGATGCTGCTGAGCGGCATGGTGGCCTACTACCTGATTTATGTCATGATTATCTGGCTGTTCGCGCTGTTTGTGTACTATACCGTGAAGCTGATGTGAATACAGGTTCTAAATGCCCAAAACCGCCCCGCCAATCGGTGGGGCGGTTTACGTTTGCGTCTACTGGGGGCTGTCGGGGCGCTGGGACAGGATGGCGGCAATATCCTTTGCGGCGGCCCTCAGGTCCAGGGCGAGGCCTTGGAAGCAGCCCATGCCCGCCAGATTGAGGAGGATCAGCAGGGCCACCGGCCCCAGGATCATCCCCAGCACCCCAGCCAGCTTCATCCCCACGTAGATGCTCACCAGGGAGAGGATAGGGGGCAGGCCGGTCTGGTCGCCCACGAATTTGGGCTCCATCACCCGGCGGAACAGGGCGATTACCCCCCATATGCCCATCAGCCACGCGGCGTTGGAGAAGTCCCTGGTAAACAGGGCCACGAAGGCCCAGGGCACCATGACGGTGCCCGCCCCGATGACAGGAATGAAGTCCATCACCGCCAGCCCCAGGGACAACAGCAGGCCGTAGGGCTGCCCCATCAGGAAGAAGCCGGCCAGCAGGATGAAGAAGACCCCCACCGACAGGAGGAATTCCGCCTTTAAATAGCCCCCGAAGGCCCCCAGGGCGGTGGCCCGCACCTGGCTGAGGAAGCGCAGAAGGCCCTCGTCCATGTGCTGCACCGCCCGGCTGCGCAGATAGGGGTAGTCCGCCGTCAGCAGAAAGGTGGCCATGATAAAGATGACCAGCGCCATCAGGAAGGAGGGCAGGCCCATCGCCCGCTCCCCCGCCTCCAGCCCCAGGCTGGCCAGGGCGTCGGGCACTACCTGATACAGCCACTGGAACAGCTGCCCCCCCGCATTCTCCGCCAGCTGGGTCAGCTGTGGGGGCGCCAGGGCCAGGAGCTGGGCGAAAAGGGACTCCAGCTGGTCCAGCGCCGCCTGGAGGCTGTCCAGCAGGCCGCTCCAGTTCTGCACCAGCGAGACGGCCTGCCCCACGGCGGCGTAGGCCAGCAGGGCCAGCCCTCCGCCCACCAGGGCGAAGAGGAGCAGCAGCAGGGCGGCGGAAACCAGCTGGCGGCTCCAGCCCAGCGCCCGCTGGAGGGCCTTGATCAGGGGGTTGAGCAGGGCCGCCGCCGCCAGGGCGAAGGCGAAGGGGGCGCAGAGGGCCAGAAGGGGCCGGCCGAACATCAGGACGGCAAAGCACCCCGCCGCGAACAGCAGCAGCCGGATGCTCAGCCGCAGCCAGAGCGCCCCGCGCTGGCGCCAGGTGAGCTGTTTTTGAGTCATGGAGGGGACCTCCCTTGTTTCCTGAAATCGGGCGGACAATGTCCGCCACTGTATATTTATAAGATACCACAAAATAGATGAATAATCTGTAAAAAATCCGCCGGCCCTCTGCGGAGGAAAGAACCGCCGCAGGCGGTGGCTGGGGATTCTCTTCACTTAGAGCTGTTTGGGGTTGCGGAATCCCCCCGCCCCTGCGGGGCACCCCCCTTTAGCAAGGGGGGCTTGGGCGCTTGAAGGCCCCGGTCCTGATCCAAAGGCCCCCTTGTTAAAGGGGGCTGGCAGCGGCGGAGCCGCTGACTGGGGGATTCTTTTGTTTAGACTGTTTCTAGTAATAGCCCCCTGCCGCCAGAGAACGGCGCGCCGGGGTCGTCGCGCCCTACAGATTTCCTGCAAATGGAATCCCCCCGCCATTTTGCGGCCCTATCCCTGCCCTACAGAACGTACCGGCCGGAAATTTAAGCCAGATCAGTGCGGCGGGCGTAAGCTCGAAACACTTTTTCCTTGCAAAATCCACGGAAATTCGATAGAATAGAAAAATACCTAAAGGCCTTCCGCTGGAGATTTTTAAATGAAGAACTTATACCATATCCTCCGCCTGCCGCCCAACGCCCCGGCCCGCCTCCGTCCTGCCCACCACCTCTGGATGTCCCTGGCGCTGACGGGGCTGGGGTGCTGCATCGGGCTGCTGACCCTGGTCTTCACCGCCTACACCAGCCTGACATTGGACGCCCGGCTGCTTCTGGACCGCTTTCTGCGCAAGCCGCTGCTTCTGGCGGTAAACTGCCTCTTCCCGGTGCTGCTCATCTGGCTGTTTTATTTCCTGTTCCGGCGGGCGTGGGCGGCCTACTCCTGCGCCTTCCTCATCACGGTGGGCATTGCCGCTGTCAACTACTTCAAGGTCCGCCTGCGCACCGACCCCCTCCTGGCCGCCGACCTGCGTCTGGCGGCGGAGGCCGGGAACATCGTCGGGGGCTATGAGCTGGAGCTCAACAATCTGATCTGGGCCGCTCTGGGCTGTTATTTCGCCGGACTGCTCTTCACCCTCCTCCTGATGCCCCGGGGGCTGAGGGGGCTGGAGCTGCGCTGCTTCGGCGCCGCCAGCTGTCTGGCCCTGATTGCGGTGGCCCTGGCGGGGCCATTTTCCAGCGTCCGGGTCTACTGGCTGATTAACAATAACGATCTGGTCAACCAGTGGTCACCCACGGAGAACTATGTATCCAGAGGGTGCGTCTACTCCTTTCTGCACAGCGCCGGGGATCTGTTCCCCCACCCGCCTGAGGGGTACAGCCGTGACCGGGGGGCCGCCGCGCTGGCGGCGTATCCCGACAGCGATATTCCGCCGGAGCGGCAGGTGTCGGTGGCCGGCTTTATGCTGGAGGCCTTCTGCGATATGACGGACTTCCCCGCCCTGTCTGGCGTCGAGGGGGTGCGGCGGCTCTATGAGCCCTGGCACGCGTTGGAGGAGCGGTCCGTCTCCGGCGATCTGCTGACCAACATCTTCGCCGCCGGGACCTCCAACACGGAATGGGCCTTTGTGGCCGGCTATTCCGACCACGAGGACTTCCGGGCCCCCGCCGGCTCCTACGCCTGGTATCTCCGGAGCCAGGGGTATCAGACCTTTGGCAGCCATCCGGGCTATGCCTGGTTTTACAACCGCCAGAATGTGAACGAGTATCTGGGCTTTCAGGATTACCGGTTCCTGGAGAACTACTATGGCGATTACATGGACGCCGTCGCCGCCGTCTGCAATTCCGACAGCTTCCTGTTTGGGGCGGAGCTGGATTACCTGGAGGAGCGGATCAAGGAGGGCCCCTGCTTCTCCTTCTCCGTCACCTACCAGAACCACGGCCCTTACGAGTCGGACAGGGCCCGGGGGGCGGTCTTTCTGACCCCGGAGGAAACCGGCCTGAGCCTGGAAAGCTGCGCCATCCTGAACAACTACTTCGACGGCATTTTGCGGACCATCCAGGCGGTGGAGGAGGCCGTCCAGCGGCTGGAGGAGATGGAGGAGCCGGTGGTGCTGGTGCTCTTCGGGGACCACAAGCCCTGGTCGGGCAACGGCAACTCCGTCTATCAGGAGCTGGGCCTGGACTTTGACCTGTCCACCCTGGAGGGCTTTTACGACTACTACTCCACCCCCTATCTGATCTGGGCCAACCCGGCGGCGAAGGAGGTGCTGGGGCGGGAGTTCCTGGGGGACGGTGGGGATTTCTCCCCCTGTTTTCTGATGGCTGAGGTCTTCGACCAGTGCGGCTGGGAGGGGCCGGGGTTCATGAAGCTGTCCCGGGAGATGCGGGAGGCCACCCCCCTGGTCCACAAGACGGACCGCTTCCTGAAGGACGGCCGGCTGGCCGACGCACTGGAGGGGGAGGACCTGGAGGTCTTCCAGCGGTTCCTCTGGGCCCAGTACTACCGGGAGCATGAGTTCAAGCCATAGACCATGTTTATCGGGCCTTCGAAGCGTGTTCGAAGGCCCGATTTGTTTTTTCCCTGGCGGGAACTTTTAAATGGACGCCAGATCCTCCGGCGGCACGTCCAGCAGGATCAGCGCCCCGGCGGCGGCCAGGGCGGGCAGCTCCCCCTCCCCGGGGCGCAGGGCCAGGGGGAACTCCTGCCGCTCCACCACCCGGCCGGTGATGGTGACCACCTCCCGCTGGAGGGCTGCCCACAGGGTGCCCCCCTCCCGGCTGGAGATGGTCAGGCTGTCCCGGGGGGACACCCCGTAGCTGACGGCGCTGGCCGCCTGGGGCGGCACCCCGCCGATCCCTCCGGGCAGCAGGGCGGTGCGGCACTGGCGGGGCAGCTTCAGCCCCCGGGCCGCCGCCCGGGGGGATACCACCAGCAGCGCTGGATGGCTCCCGCTGGCGCACTGCCCCCGCAGCCCGCCCCGGGCGGACAGCCCCCGGAGGATGGCCGCCTCAATGCCCTCTCCGGCCTCCATCACTTGAAAACATTCCATGTTCCTCTCCCCTTTCCCGTCAGTTTGCGCTTTTTTACGGGTTTTATGCGGTATGCTGATGGAAGCGGTTGTGTAGGGCGGGACGGCTTGGCCCGCCGTGTTCTTTTGGGGGAATACAGACGGCGCGCCGGGTCGCCGCGCCCTACTACGCAAACCCGCAAGGCTGCGTGTGTAGGGGCGGATATCATCCGCCCGCCTCTCCGAAAGTTTTGGGTTTCCCATGGGACGGGCGGCTGATAGCCGCCCCTACAAAGCCCCAGCCAAACATATTGAAATATACGATAAGGTGCTCCTGCCATATCCCCCACTTGACTTTTCCCTCCTCTTTCTGATAAGATGTAGGCTGTTAAATTGGGTTTATATGCCCCTGAGAAATTGAGGTATCACCATGGCACAGAAGAAAAACTACGGCAACGACTCCATATCCGCCCTGAAGGGGGCCGACCGGGTGCGCAAGCGCCCGGGGGTGATTTTCGGCTCCGACGGCCTGGAGGGCTGCGAACACGCCGTTTTTGAGATCATGTCCAACGCCATCGACGAGGCCCGGGAGGGCCACGGCTCCCTGATCACCGTCACCCGGTTCGAGGACGGCTCCATCCAGGTGGAGGACCAGGGCCGGGGCTGTCCGGTGGACTGGAACGAGAAGGAGCAGAAATTCAACTGGGAGCTGGTCTTCTGCGAGCTGTACGCCGGCGGCAAGTACAACAGCGGCGACGGCGACAGCTATGAGTACTCCCTGGGCCTGAACGGCCTGGGCTCCTGCGCCACCCAGTACGCCAGCGAGTATATGGACGTCACCGTGTGGCGGGAGGGCAGGAAGTACGCCCTCCACTTCGAGAAAGGGGAGAACATCGGCGGCCTGCGGTCTGAGCCCACCGACCGGGGGAAGAAGACGGGCACCACCATCCGCTGGAAGCCCGACCTGGAGGTGTTCACCGACATCGCCATTCCGGTGGACTACTTCCTGGACGTGATGAAGCGGCAGGCGGTGGTCAATGCCGGGGTCACCTTCCGGCTGAAAAACCAGGTGGGGGGGAAGTTTGAGGCCACCGACTTCATGTATGCCAACGGCATCCAGGACTACGTCGCCGAGCTGGCCGGGGAGGACTGCCTGACCACCCCCGTCTTCTGGCAGACCGAGCGGAAGGGCCGGGACCGGGCGGACAAGCCGGAGTATAAGATGAAGCTGTCCGTCTCCTTCTGCTTCTCCAACCGGGTGCAGGTCATCGAGCACTACCACAACTCCTCCTGGCTGGAGTACGGCGGCTCCCCGGACAAGGCGGTGCGCTCCGCCTTCGTCTCCGCCATCGACGCCTATTTGAAGCAGCAGGGGAAGTACAACAAGAGCGAGTCCAGGATTTCCTTCCAGGACGTTCAGGACTGCCTGGTCCTGGTGACCAACGACTTCTCCACCGCCAACGCCGTCTCCTATGAAAACCAGACCAAAAAGGCCATCAACAACAAGGGCATCCAGGAGGGCATGGCCGACTTCCTCCGCGCCCAGATGGAGGTCTACTTCATCGAGACGCCCGCCGACGCCCAGCGCATTGCCGAGCAGGTGCTCATCAACAAGCGGGCCCGGGAGAACGCGGAGAGGACCCGGCTGAACCTGAAAAAGAAGCTCACCGGCTCCATGGACATCTCCAACCGGGTGCAGAAGTTCGTCCCCTGCCGCACCCGGGACGTGAACCGGAGCGAGCTGTATATCGTGGAGGGCGACTCGGCGCTGGGCAGCGTGAAGCAGGCCCGGGACGGGGAGTTCCAGGCCATCATGCCCATCCGGGGCAAAATTTTGAACTGCCTCAAGGCCGACTACGGCAAGATATTCAAGAGCGAGATCATCACCGACCTGCTGAAGGTGCTGGGCTGCGGGGTGGAGGTCCAGGACAAGCGGGCCAAGGATATGGCCGCCTTTGACCTGTCCGCCCTGCGGTGGAACAAGGTGGTCATCTGCACCGACGCTGACGTGGACGGCTTCCAGATCCGCACCCTGGTGCTCACCATGCTCTACCGGCTCACCCCCACCCTCATTCAGGAGGGGTATGTCTATATCGCCGAGTCCCCCCTGTTCGAGATCACCTGCAAGGAGAAAACCTGGTTCGCCTACTCCAACAAGGAGAAGGACGACATTGTGGCCAAGCTCCAGGGGAAGAAATACGACGTCCAGCGCTCCAAGGGCCTGGGTCAGAACGAGCCGGAGATGATGTGGCTGACCACCATGTCCCCCGACACAAGGCGGCTGATCAAGGTGGTGCCCGAGGACATTGAGCGGACCGCCCGGATGTTCGACCTCCTCCTGGGCGACGACCTCACCGGCCGGAAAACCCACATCGCCGACCACGGCCACGAATTTTTGGAGCTGGCGGATATCTCATGATTGTTCTGTTCTTTTCTTTTTTGGAAAAAAGAAAAGAACCAAAAGAAAAAACTTCCCGAAAAAACTTCGTTTTTTCTCTAATGTAAGCTGAATTCGTAGGGCGGGACGACTCGGCCCGCCGCTCCCTATCCTTAGAAGATGAGGAAGCAAAACGAAGTTTTGCGCAAAAGTTTCTTTTTTCGGTTCCTTTTTTCTTTACAAAGAAAAAAGGAACAAAAGGAGGATGGTTATGAACCTGTTCGACATTTTAGGCCCTGTGATGGTGGGGCCTTCCAGCTCCCACACGGCGGGGGCGGTGCGCATCGGCCGGATGGCCCGGGCGCTTTTGGGGCAGACTCCTGTCAAGGCGGAGCTGCTGCTCCACGGCTCCTTCGCTTCCACCGGCGAGGGCCACGGCACCCATCAGGCCCTCGTCGCCGGGCTGCTGGGGCTGGCGCCCGACGACAGCCGGGTGCCCAACAGCTTTTCCCTGGCCCAGGAGCGGGGGCTGGCCTTCACCTTCGGGGCCTGCCAGCTCCGGGACGTCCACCCCAACAGCGTTATCATCCGGCTGGAGGGGGAGCAGGGGGGCAGCCTGGAGGTGGGGGCCTCCTCCCCCGGGGGCGGGCGGATCAAGGTGTTCCGGGTGGACGGCCTGGACACCTCCTTCTCCGGCGAGCTGCCCACCCTAGTGGTCCACAACTCGGACAAGCCCGGCTGCGTCAGCCAGGTCACCGGGGCGCTGGCCGCCCAGGGGCTGAACGTGGCCACCCTCCAGCTCAACCGTGGGGGGCGGGGCGGCAGCGCCGTCATGGTCATCGAGTGCGACCAGCCGGTCAGCGGCGCCACCGCCCAGTGGCTGCGGAGCCTGCCCGGCATTCTGCGGGTGAACCGCTACACCCCTGATGAGGAGGAACCGGCATGATCGACTTTACTTCCATTGAACAGATGCTCCGGGACACGGAACAGGCCGGCCTGCCCCTGTGGAAGCACATCCAGCTGTCCGACTGCCACGCCCAGGACATCACCCCCGAGTCCTCCTGGGCCAGGATGTCCGCCATGCTGGAGTCCATGATCCAGGCGGATGAGGGCTACCGGGCCGAGGACCGCTCCCACAGCGGCCTGGTGGGGGGCGACGGCGGGAAAATGGCCGACTACGGCCGGGGGGATACCCTCTGCGGCCCCCTGCTCACCGACGTCATCGCTGGGGCCCTGCGCATGGGGGAGTGCAACGCCTGTATGAAGCGGATCGTGGCCGCCCCCACCGCCGGGGCCTGCGGGGTGCTGCCCGCAGTGCTCCTTCCCTACCGGAGGCACTTCGGCGCGGGGGAGAAGGCCCTGGTCCAGGCCCTGTATGTGGCTTCCGGCTTTGGCATGATTATCGCCGCCCGGGCTTCCATCTCCGGGGCGGAGGGGGGCTGTCAGGCCGAGATCGGCTCCGCCGCCGCCATGGCCGCCCCCGCTTTGGTCCACCTCCAGGGGGGCTCCCCGGAGCAGATGGCCGACGCCTGCGCCATGGCGGTGAAAAACCTGCTGGGCCTGGTCTGCGACCCGGTGGGGGGGCTGGTGGAGGTGCCCTGCGTCAAGCGCAACGTCATCGGGGCTATGGACGCCTTTTCCGCCGCCCAGATGGCCCTGGCTGGGATCAAAAGCCGGGTCCCCCCCGACCAGGTGCTGGACGCCATGGCCGAGGTGGGCCGCTCCCTGCCCCATACCCTCCGGGAGACCGGCAAGGGCGGCCTGGCCGCCACCCCATTTGGAATGGAGTACGCGCCGAAGGATTGAACCGGCTCACTTATGTAGGGCAAGGGCTCTGCCCTTGCCCTACATAATGTGGCCGCTGCGGTACACCGCCCGCCGCACATGTACCCGGCAGGATGCGGGCGCACAATGTGCGCCCCTACAGGCCGGCCCTTGAGAGCACCCCAAGCCCCCCTTGCTAAAGGGGGGTGCCCCGTAGGGGCGGGGGGATTCCGTTTACCGGAAATCTGTAGGGCGCGACGACCCCGGCGCGCCGTTCTCTGGCAATATCCGTTCTC
>JAAWNI010000054.1 GCA_022798855.1 Lawsonibacter sp.
TCCAGCTTTGAATGCCGGATCCTGCGTACGCTGCATGCGGGCATCCCCCTTTCCCTTCAGATGTACACCGATACAATCGGCGGCGCCACTCTGATGGGCAACGGAGTGGGTGCGTCCCTGTCCCTCATTCGACTGAGTGATTAAGGACGGCGCGGCCGTTTTTCCAGCAAAAAGGGACTCCCACCGGTTTAACCGGTGGGGGTCCCCCCTATATCTGAGCAAAGGAGGCTGCCATATGGTGAGCGTCAGCCTGTGCATGATTGTAAAAAACGAGGAGGATGTGCTGGGGCGCTGTCTGGACAGCGCGGCGGAGCTGGTGGATGAAATTATCATCGTGGACACCGGCTCCACCGACAGCACCCGGGAGATCGCCGCCCGCTATACGGACAAAATCTTCGACTTCCCCTGGCGGGACGACTTCGCCGCCGCCCGAAACGAGTCCTTTTCCCACGCGGCCATGGACTACTGCCTGTGGCTGGACGCCGACGACGTGCTTTTAGAGGAGGACCAGGAGAAATTCCGAACCCTGAAGGAGGGGCTGGACCCCGGTGTCTCAGTGGTCATGGCCCCCTACCACACCGGCTTTGACGAGAGCGGCCGGGTGACCTTCTCCTACTACCGGGAGCGGCTGATTAAGAACCGGGCCGGCATGCACT
Source organism: Lawsonibacter sp. (assembly GCA_022798855.1). Taxonomy (GTDB): domain Bacteria; phylum Bacillota; class Clostridia; order Oscillospirales; family Oscillospiraceae; genus Lawsonibacter. Next base: position 657 of record JAAWNI010000054.1, read on the forward strand.
GGGTCGGGGCCGTCCACGAGGTGGTCCCGCCGGTGGGAAAGGTCCTCTACGGGGATTTCGCCGTCACCCACCGCAAGACCCGCCCCTCCGACCCGGACCGAAACCTGCGGATCTATCAGGCCCAGCTGGACGCCGGGGAAGCGCTGGAGCCCAGGCATCAGTTCTACTATGGCCGGGAGCTCTATTACCATAAACGCTGGGAGGAAGCCCTGGAGGTCTTTGAGCGGTTTTTGGAGGAGGGCCGGGGCTGGGTGGAGAACAACATCGACGCCTGCTGCCACTGTGCCTACTGCCATAAGGAGCTGGGGCGCGAGCGGGCGGCGCTGGAATCGCTGCTGCGCACCTTCGCCTACGACCTGCCCCGGGCGGAGGTCTGCTGTGAGATTGGCCGCTGGTTTTTTCAGAAGGAGCGGTTCCGGCAGGCCGCCTACTGGTACACCCTGGCCTTGGCCTGCGCCCGGGAGGACCGCAGAGGAGGATTCATCTCCCCGGACTGCTACGGCTACCTGCCCTGCATCCAGCTGTGCGTCTGCTACAGCCGTCTGGGCAATCAGAAAAAAGCGGAGGCCTTTAATGAGCTGGCCGCCGCCTGTAAACCGGATTCTCCGGCGGTCCGCCACAACCGGGCAATCTTTCAGGCCCTGTCGGAGGAGACAGCGTAAATGGAGCGGCCTGCCCGCCCAAAGCGGCAAAAAATCCCTGGAGCTTCCATGGCTCCAGGGATTTCTGGCTGTATCGGAGGGGGGAAGGCCGCTTACGCCGCCCCGTTCTGCTTCCCGGCCCGAGCGGCGGGGGCTGCCGACTCATCTTTTCTCATAAACAGAAGGCCAAAGGCTTCCGGGCCGCAGTTGCTCACCACGGCGGCGGAGGCTTTTTGCAGGTAGACCCGCTCAAAGGTGCAGTACTGCCGCGCCAGACTCTGGATATACTGGAGTTTTTTCTCATCCAAGCCGGAATAGGTGATGATCAGAATGCGCCGGTCGATGGTCCTCGTCTCCTGGAGCACCTTCCGGATGTATTTTTTCGCGGTGTGGGAAAACCCGCCCACCTCCATGCTGCCCACCACCATCCGGCCCTTTCTCATTGCGAGGACGGGGTGGAGCAGCAGCGCGTCACAGAGGACCTGTATACGCTTGGAGAGCAGTCCGGACTGGCGCATCATATGGGTGTTGTTCAGCAGGAAGGCGGAGGAGATAAACCGCTCCATCCGCTTCACCGCCGTGATGATCTCCAGCTTCGCGGCGTGGTGCTCCGCCAGGTGGGCGGCGCACAGCACCGCCAGCCCCATCCCGCTGGAGAGGTGCCCGGAGTCCACCACGGTGACATTTTCAAAGGATTTCGCCGCTTCAAGTGCGTTTTGATACCCCTGGCTGACGTTTTTCGACATGGTGATGTGGATCACATACTGGGCTTCGGTCAGCTTTTCCGCGAAAAACCGCTCATAATCCTCCACCTCGGGCGGCTGGGAGCACCCCTTCTTCCCCTGGGCGATATGGGCCAGCAGCTCGTCCGGATTCAGCTCCTGACGGTCCAGAAAACGGCCCTCGTCCGTACAGATGTAGTAAGGGCAGACCGAGATGCCGAACTTTTTGATGAGGGCTTCCGGCAGGTCGCACACGCTGTCAGTCGTGACCAGGATGGAGCGCCGCTTGGCCTGCTCAAAAATCAGGATGTCCTTTTCCAGCTCCGCCTGCCCAACCTCCTCGCATTCCCGCACCAGCTCCTTGGGCAGGATGCTCAGCACGGCCGCTTCCAGCAGCGCGCCGCTGACCGGCTTGGCCAAGTAGCCGCTGAACCCCTCCTTGCGGTAAAGCAGCTGGTTGTCGCTGCCCGCGTTGGCGGTCAGGGCCACCACGGGCACGTCCTGGCACAGCCCGCCGGGCTGGACGCGCAGGGCATGCAGGCACTCGATCCCGTCCATCTCCGGCATCAGGTGGTCCATCAAAATACAGTCATAGTGGTGGTTCTGGGTCAGCCGAAGGCACTCCGCCCCGCTGGAAGCGGTATCAATATGGATCTTCGTCGCGGAAAGCAGCTTGGTCACCACCATCAGGTTCATGTCGTTGTCGTCCACCACCAGGATGTGGGCGTCCGGGGCCTCGAAGCTCTGCTGATACGCCCCCTCGTTGTGGAGCTTCGCCCGGGAGGACAGGGTAAAGGTCCCAAGCTCCTTTGCGTCCACAATATCCTGTTCCAGCGTGACGACGAATTTGGAGCCCTTCGTGTAGACGCTGTTGACGCTGATCTCGCCGCCCATCAGCTCCACCAGCTGCTGGACGATGCTCAGACCCAGGCCGGTCCCCTCGATATGGCGGTTCTTTTCCTCGTCCACCCGCCGGAAGGCGTTGAACAGATAGGGGATGTTCTCCTTTTTCACCCCCTGGCCGGTGTCCTCCACCGAGTACCACACCAGCACCCGGTTCACCCCCTGGCGCTCACAGCGGACTGAGAGGGTGACGGAACCCTCGCTGGTGTACTTCACGGCGTTGTTCAGCAGATTGATCAAAATCTGCTTGATGCGCACCTCGTCCCCGCAGAGCATGCTGGGGATGGAGGGGTCCACATGGAGCTTGAACTCCAGCCCCTTCTCCTTCGCCTTGATCCAAATCATATTGACGATTTCGGAAAAAAGGGCCCCCGTCTCGTAGGAGGTCTTGATAATCTCCATCTTTCCCGATTTGATTTTGGATATGTCCAGAATGTCGTTGATCAGCGTGAGCAAAAGCTTGCTGGCCCCCTGGATGTTCCTGGCGTTCTCCGCCACCTCCGGGGGGATGTCACCCCGAAGGGTCAGCTCGTTCAGGCCGATGATGGTGTTGATGGGGGTGCGTATCTCGTGGCTCATGCTGGAGAAGAAGTGGTTCTCCGCCTGGTTCAGCTCCTCGATCTCCTTTTTCTGCTGCTGGGTCAGCAGATTTTCCTCCTCATACATCCGGTTCAGGAACATAAGCAGCACGCTGGTGAGCAGTCCAACCATGACCATGGAGGAGGCGGATTCAAAAAAGGAGCGCTGCTGGGTATTCACGGCGGCCAATTCCGGGTAGTAGAAGGCGATGCCATAGCAGAGCAGCGTCTCCGCCGCGCACAGCAGAAAAAAGACGGCCAGGCGCCTCCCATGCAGGGTGATGCAGATGTAGATGAAGCAGAGCACAAACCACTCCGGCACCCCGCTGTAGAACCCGCCCGCGGTAAAAAAGGTGAACGGAAACAGGGCGAGCAGCAGGATCACAATGGCCGTGGCCCCCGTCTGGACGCGCCCCTTCCGGATGCTGACCCGGACAATCAGCGAGATGGCCGCCAGGCTCACCACCAGAATGACGTAATTCAGGATGTTTCGGCCCATAGGCAGGGTAAATATCAGCGCGACCATACAAATCACCGTGGCGATGCGGAACATGCGCTCGTACAGGCTGATGGTATGGTCAGAGATGATATCAAACCATTTTTTTATCACGGAAATTCCCACTCCCTCCAAGATGGTTCTCAGAGCCTGTTTCGCGTCTCAACGTGTTTGGAATGGCGAGAGGATTTTTTGCCCTGCAAGGCAAAAATCCGCAGGCATCCTGACGGATGGCAAGGATTTTTAACGCAGTCAGAGCGGAAAATACGCCGCCAGGACTGGCGCGGAGAGATGCGGAACAGGCTCTAAGGAAAACGCCGGAAAGGGCTATATTCCGGCCAGTTGGGCACAGATATCATCGTACGCGCCCATCAGCGCGGCGTGGTGCGCCAGGATAAACTCTGCGTCGCCCCGCTTCCCCGCCAGCTCCAGCTCCTTCGCCTGGGCGGACAGGGCCTCCGCGCCGATGGTCAGCGAGGTGCTCTTGAGGGCGTGGACCTTGATCGCGTAGTCCGGCCAATTGGCGGACTCGAACAGGGCGGCGATCTCCGCCTTTTTCCCGCCGCTCTGGGCCTGGAACATCCGCAGCATCTCCCGGAAAAAGCCCTCGTCTCCGGCACAGTAATCCAGCCCCAGCTCCACGTTGATGCCGGCCTGGGCCAGCTGGGCGTATGGAAGCGCCGCTTCGTCCGGGGGGGCTTCCGCCACTTCTCCGGACGGCCCGCATTCCTCCGGCGCGGGGACGCTGGCGGGGGCTTCGGGCTCTTCCGGAAGGGGCTGGGGGGCGTTCCCGGGGGCGTCCTCCTCCCCGGGGCCCTCGTTGTATTGGATCAGGCGGCTGGGCAGCACCCTGCGCAGCACCCGCTCCAGGACGGTCCGCTCGATGGGCTTGGGGACAAATTCCGTAAATCCCTCGCTGCGGAACATCTCACGGGCCCCGCTGACGGTATTCGCGGTCAGCGCGATCACCGGCAGGTCCTGATAGGCGCCGTCCTGGAGCTCCCGAATCTTTTTCAGGGTCTGCACGCCGTCAAAGCCGGGCATCATGTGGTCCAGGAAGATGATGTCATAGGAGGTGCTGGCGCACCGCTCCACCGCCTCTCTTCCGCTGAGGCAGGTGTCCACCTCAATGCCGTAGCTGCCCAGCACGCCCTTGGCGACCACCAGGTTCATCTCCTCGTCGTCCACCGCCAGCGCCCGCGCGCCTGAGCAGGTAAAGGGCTTCCGTCCGGCGGCCTGGGCCTCGGCAAAGCCCCGGGCCCCCATGTCTCCATTCAGCAGATTGGCCACGGAGAGGGCTGAGAAGGGCTTGTGCATGATAAACAGCTTGCTCCGGCTGTCCAGGGCAAAGTCCTTTTCCCCGATGACGACGACCCGGAGGGTGTCGGCCAGCTCCTCGTAATAGGCCCGGTCCTCCTCGTATTCCGATTGGGCAATAAACACGTGGGTCAGCTGGCGGCTGCGCAGCAATTTTTGAAGCCCTTCGAAGTTGTGGGTCTGGCAGCCGTTAATGCCCAGACCCTCCAGCAGGTTCAGGATCAGGCTGTCGTAATACCCCCGCACCTCATCGCAGCTGTACCGCTCCGGCCTGAAATAGCAGGCGACGCACACCTGGCCGGCGTTGTTCAGGGTGATGCAGGGCTGGTTGTCCGTCACGCCCTGGGGGATGACGATGTGGGCGTGAAGGCCCTGCTGCTCCTTGCTCTCAAAGTGGATAAAGCCGCCCATGGCGTTGAGAAGGCCCAGCGCGATGGGCAGGCCAAGGCCAAGCCCCCCCACAAAGCGGCTGCTTCCGGAGTCGGCCTGGTAAAAGTCGTCATACATCTTGAGCATTTGGGAATCGGTCATGCCGATGCCCGTGTCCCGGATGTCGATGATCAGATTGATGCCATAACTCTCCATCCGGTATCCGATGCGGACGTTGATGCCGCCCTCCTCCGTGAACTTGATGGAGTTTTCCACCAGAATCTTGAGCACATGGGAAATCTTCTCCGCGTCGCCCACAAGAACGGCCGGCACCTTCGGGTCAATGTCAAAGACGATCTCCAGCCGGTGCCGGTTGCTTTGCAGGGCGGTCATGGTGATCACATCGTTCAGCACTGAGGTGATCATATAGTCTTCCTTCACCGGCGTCAGCGTGCCCTCCATAATCTCCGTGTAGTCCATCATATTGTTGATTTGGTTGGACAGGCGCTTTCCGGCCAGCTTGATGGATGTCATGTCCGCCCGGATGTCCGGGGAGAGCTCCTTCCCCAGCGCCACCTCGCTGATGCCGATGACCATATTGATGGGCGTGCGCAGCTCATGGGATACGTTGGACAAAAAAACGGCGTTCTGCCTTCCCGCCGTCTCCAGCTCGGCGAACACGTGGTCGTACCACTTCCGCTGGGCGGCGCGCTGCTTGATCCAGTAGCCCGCCAGCGCCGTCCCGCCCAAGGCCACCACGGCCCCCAGCACCAGGCGGAACCCGTCCCGGAATCCGATGTCATAAGTAATGGTGCGGAGGATTAGAACATGGTACAGCAGCGCCAGTACATAGAGGGCCTTCACGACGTGCAGGACCCATTTTTTGTTCAGCATGAACAGCGCGAGGGTGACGATGCAGGCCACGGCTGGGATGTCAAAAAGACTGGACTCGTGCACACTGAAAAAAAAGAATTCCAGCAGCAGCAGCCCGGCGCAGAGGTTTTCGTAAAATTTGCCCGAACCAAGCTTTCCGATGTGCAGGAACCATACGCTGAAACAGCCGGCCGCTACCAGCGGGATGGTCCAAAGCTCCCACGCCATAACCGCCGTGGTCAGGCCCAGCATTCCGCTGAATACCGTGGTGATAACAGCCAGCAGCAGATGCCTGCCTGTCTGTTCCCCCGCCCTCATCTCTTCTCAAGCTCCTGCGCTACCCGCTTCTTCAGCTCCTGGGGCAGGCAGGGTTTTCTCAGGTAGTTCACCGCGCCCAGCAAAAGCGCGCCGACTACGTCCCCTACGTCTCCCGACGCCGTTAAAAAAATAACGGGTATGTCCGCGGCGAACTCCTTCATGTGCTCAAATGTCTCAATCCCGTTCATGATGGGCATGTCGATATCCAGAAGAACCAGGTCCACCTTCTGGTTCTTGAGTATGTGCAGGGCCCGCACCCCTGAATTCGCCAGCAGTACATCGTAATCTTTTTCCAGAATGATCTTTGTCCGCGCCAGATTCATGTCGTCGTCATCCACTACTAAAACACGTTTCTGCATTTTAGCTTGCCTCCCATTTTGTAATCAAGTCTTTCGCGACCCATACGCTTTATTCTAATAGAAGCCTATGAGAAAATCAAGCTCAATTAGAAAATCTTTTTGTCCCGCCTGTAGGTGCCGCGATGAAAAGTGGGGTGATGTCTGCACTCGGCATTTTGGGCAGCAAAAAGCAGCCGCTTTTTGGAATGGAAGGAAGGTTGGCTTCGGCATGATGCACACAATCGGTAAGTTTTCAACAAAACCCCTACCCCTCAACATTGAGAGGTAGGGGTTAGAGTAGTAAAGCTGCTTTTTGAATTATACCCCGCCTGTGAGCAGTCTGGGGAGCAGGAGTGTAATCTCCGGGAAGATATTTAAAAGCACCAGTGTAATGACCAGAGGAATCAGGAACGGAATCACGCCTTTCATCAGCGTTTTGAACTGCATATTTCCGACGCGTGCAACGACAAACAGCGCGGTACCCATGGGGGGAGTCAGGATGCCGATCATGAGGTTGAAAATCACGACCACGCCAAAGTGGATGGGGTTGATGTCATAGGCCAAAACCGCGGGGAGCAGAATCGGCACGAGGATCATCTGGAGCGGAAGCGCGTCGATGCAGGTTCCGAGGATCAGCAGGACGATGTTGATCATCAGGAGCAGGGTAAGCTTCGAGCTCACATGGCTGGTAAAGAACGTGGCAATTGCCTGCGGCATTTGCTCGCGGGAGATGACAAACTGGAACAAGGTTACACCGAGGATCATCAGCACGATGGTTCCGCTTGTCTTGATGGAGTCGATGCAGATTTTGAAAAAGCTGTCCAGCGTAAGCTCCTTATACACGAAGAACCCGAGGAGCATCGTGTACAAAGCGGCGACCACAGCCGCCTCGGTGGGGGTAAAGAAGCCCGTAAAGATACCGATGAGGATAATCACAGGCGTCAACAGCGCCCAGAAGCTCTTTTTGAAGGAGTTGGCCCGGTAAGACCAGCTTCTCTTGGGCTCCGAGGGATAGTTTCTTTTGTGGGACAGGATCGAGCACATAACCATCAGCGCGGCGGTCGTAAGTAAGCCTGGCAGGAAACCCGCCATAAAGAGCTTCTCGACACTCTGGTTTGCGAGCACGGCGTAGATGATGAGCGGAGTCGAGGGCGGGACCAGGGGGCCGATAATGCAGCTGGCCGCAGTGATTCCGCCGGCAAAGCCTTCGTCAAAGCCCGCGTCCTTCATGCTCTTAATCTCAAGCTGGCCAAGTCCGCCCGCGTCCGCGAGAGCCGAACCGGACATGCCGGAGAAAATCAGAGAGGCGACTACATTGACGTGGGCAAGGCCGCCCTTCCTGTGGCCGATCATGGAGGCTGCGAAATCGAAGATTCTGGTGGTCACGCCGCCGCCGTTCATCAGGTTGCCCGCAAGGACAAAGAACGGTACGGCCAGCAATGTCTGGCTGTTTACGCCATTAAACATCTGCTCCAGGGCGAAGGGGACAAGATTCCAGCCCCCCGATGCCGTGAAAAAGAAGATGGAGGCCATAATCAGGGCGTATCCTACGTGGACGCCCAGCATAATAAGGAAAAACCATAGTACAAAGGTCAGTACCATCTGCATATTATTCGGCCTCCTTTATGTCGTAAAAGTCATTTTTCGAGTCCTCAATGACCCAGGCCCTTACAACCTCGCCGTTCTTGACAATGTTGATAATCTGCGCAAGCATTTCAATAATAGTCAAGGCCGTCCATAAAAACATCGCGCCATACAGCCAGCTTTCGCTGATGCCCAGCGTTACAAGCGGGGTATAGGACTTTCTTTGTACGATAGAGAACGTATAATAGAAGATCATGGACAGCAGGCCAATCATCACCACATTGATCAAAGCTTCGATCAAGAGCTGGAGCTTTTTAGGCAGAGAGAGCAATACGGCGTCAATTCTGACGTGGATGTTTTCCTTCTGTGCCAGGTGGCAGCCAAGAACGCCCATCCATACAAACAAGAGGCGGCTTGTCTCATCTGTCCATTCAGAAGGAGAACCGATCTTTCTTGACAAAGCCTGCCAGAAAAGGGAGAAAAGAATCACGTTAAAAAGGATGACCGCAACATATTGTTCGATTTTCTCCAACACATGAACCACGTCAGCAGGCTTTTGAATCGTAATTTTGCCAACTTTCATTTTTAAACCCTCCCAAAGGCGGTGAATACCAACGTAATCAAGTTTAGGGGTCCTTCAGGACCCCTAAAACCTGACAATTATCCTCTCGCTTCCTCGATGGCCTTCACTGCCGCGTCGCCATACTTGGAAACATACTCATCATACATCGGGGCACACGCCTCTCTGAACTGTGCCTTATCCGGCGTTGTAATGGTCATGCCGTTCTGCTCAAATTTCTCGATCAGGGCCGCTTCATCATCCATAAAGGTCTTGGTATGGAACTCAGCCGCCTCTGCCGCAGCCTTTGTAATCGCTTCCTGCTGGGCTGCGGAGAGCTTATCAAAGACAATTTTGCTGATGATATAGTTGTTGTCATTGATGATGTGGCCCGTCAAAGCGCAGAACCCCTGAACCTCATAGAACTTCTGGGCGTCGATGGTGGAGAGCGGGTTCTCCTGTCCGTCAACCGCGTTCGTCTTCAGTGCGAGGTATACCTCAGCAAAGGGCATCGGCGTAGCGGCCGCTCCGGAATACTTGGCAAACGCGAGGTTCGCGTCAGCGTTAGGCACCCTCAGCTTCATGCCCTTCATGTCGTCAATAGACTGGATTTCTTTGTTTGATGTTGTCTGTCTTGTTCCGTTGTAGGCGTTGGCAAGAATCTTCCATCCCCGGGCCTCCAGCTTCTCGTAGATAGACTTGCCATACTCTGTCTCGGTCAGCGTCCGCATCATATGGTCGAAATCATCGAAAGCGAAGGGATAACCAAAGATCTCAAGCTCCGGCTCCCAAAGGCCAAGCCTTCCTGTCTCCGCGTAAACCATGTCGAGCGCACCAGCCGCCACCTGGTCGATCATGGCTCTGTCATCGCCCAGCTGGCCGCCGGGATAAATTTCAATTGTGATAGAGCCGTTGGAGTACTCCTTCGCCTTTTCCGCGAGCAGCTCAGCCGCCTTGTACTCGTTGGAGGATGAGTTCGCCTGGAAGCCGATTTTCAGTGTGACGCTCTTCTCAGCCGGGGGCGGTGATGACGTATTTCCGCCAGTGGTGCTGTTTCCGCCAGCGGGGTTCCCTCCAGGCGACCCGCCGCACCCAGTGAGCGCGAACGCGCCGATTGCAGCAAGAGCAAGCGCTGTAATCATTTTTTTCATATTCTTTTCCTCTCTCCTCTTAATAGAATGGTTTACCCACCGGCACAAGCCGTTGGATATGTTGTAAAACTGCCCACGCAAGCCGTGCGCCCTTTCACATAACATGTATATTATAAACAAAAACCATGCAAAATGGCAATCCTTTTCTTTTGTTCAATTGATAGAATTATTTCCAAAGGTTTTGTCTATTATGCAACATATTTTAAAAATGGTTCCTTTTTATATTGTTTTTTCCGCCGGATTATGCTATCATGGCTCCCAGCATAAATTTGCTTGCCTGGGCTTCATCAGAAGCTGCATGGCCGTTCAAACCTCTGGGAAAGTATTTTTACAACAAGTCGGTTCGGTACGAAAGGGTGGTTTTTTTGATTTATACAAAGCGCAGGAATATTGAGCGTTACCTGGGTATGAGCACTAGCTTGGATATCGCTATCCGCCATCTGCTGAGCGCGGATCTGAGCCAACTGCACAAGGGCCGCAATGATATTGACGGCGATCGGGCCTTTGTCAACCGCTTTGACTATCAGACTGTGCCCCAGGAGCAGGCCATTTGGGAGGGGCACGCAAAATACGCGGATATCCATGTTCTTCTGTCCGGCTTTGAGAAAATCGGCGTTGCCAATGTGGAAGCGTTGAAGATGGTGGGCCAAAAGCCCGATGAGGACTTCATTGGCTACGAAGGCAGCGTGGAGGCCTGGTTCCCTATGACCACCGAGGACATTCTCATCGTCTTCCCCGAGGATGCGCATATGGTCAAGGTCATGAATGGCGGCAGCTCCCTGGTGGAGAAGGCCTGCTATAAGTTTGAGGTGTAAAAGGCTGGAGTCAAGCCAACAATTATCGCCCATATCTACCGCGGCAGCATCCGGCTCCCGCTTACGGAGCTGGTTAAAAGTGATTGCCCCATTGCCAACGAATGCGTCGGCATGGTCAGGGACGCTATCGCAAGATATTGACGCTAAGAACCTGTATTCATAATCGAAAATGTCGGATGGACGAGGAATTTTGTCGCCCTGCAAGGCAAAAAATCACAGGAATCCTTTGTGGATTTCAAGATT